>JANQGP010000376.1 GCA_028277265.1 Woeseiaceae bacterium
GGTGAGATCGCCTGGACGTCTCACGTGCCGCTGATCAGTATGATGACTTCATCGTTCGCTTTCTGCGCCTTGACCGGACAGAATCGATTGTTGTCCGGCCATACGCAATCGTTGTCCGGCCGCTGGGCGCCATGACGGACGCGAGGCTTCAAATCGTCCCGTACGATCCGTCTTACCTGAAGGATGTGCTGGACCTCTCGATGCTTGCATGGGAACCGGTCTTTCCCCTCATGAAAGAGGCTGTTCCGGACTACGTTTACGCGGCGTTCTACCCGGACGGCTGGGAGAAGCGCCAGCTGGCAGACATTTCGAATGTCTGCCGGGATGACGAAACCCGCATCTGGTTGGCACTGAAGGGCGATGCGGTCGCCGGGTACGTGGGCCTGCGTGTGCATGAAGAAGACTCGATGGGCGAGATCTACGTGATTGCAGTCCATCCCGAATTCCAGCGGCAGGGGATCTGCGCGGCGATGATGTCGCACGCCTTTGACTGGCTTCGCGAACAGGATCTGGCCATGGTCATGGTCGAGACCGGTGGCGACGAAGGACATGCGGCGGCTCGTACCGCGTATGAAAGAGCAGGCTTCGAGCGCTACCCCGTCGCCCGCTACTTTCGCAAACTCTAGGCGCGAGTTACTCGGGCGGCCGCCGAAGACTATGATGGATCAAAGTGCCTTTCGGAAGCAGACTACTCGCTCGGTTTCCTGCTTCCGCATTGGGGCGCGTACCGGCCTCGATGTCTGCCGCGCTGCCGGTTATAAGTAGCCAACGAGGCACCAGGCAAAGGCCGGTTGCCTGGTGCCCCGCGCGCCTAGTACCGGACGCCGAGACCAAGGAACAAAGTATCGACGCTGCCAAACGCGATGTCCGTCGTCAAAAACACCGGGTCCATTATCCGGTATTTCAGGTGCATACCGACTCGAAGGTCGTCCTTGTTGTCGCGAAGCAACGCGATCCCCGCACTTTCATTGAACGCAAGGCGACTGTTCCCGGCGAAGTGTGCGAAACCACTGAGCTCCAGCCGATCGATCGGCGACCAGATGAACCCGCCCTCGACGTCGAGACCGTCGCTGTCGCCACCCGATCCATAGGAACCCGGTTCAGGGGCGAGCGCGTCGAATATCGTGAAGATCGGATCAAAATCGTAGTCGCTATTCGAGTAGCCGAGTTGGCCGTACAGACTGAATTGATCGCCGATCGGCACACTGTAGCCAATGCTGAGGCGCTGGAAGCTCATGTCCGCGTCAAATCCACTGACGTCGGCCGCTCCGTCCATTTGCGACGAAAACGAGAGCGTGCCATCGGTCTCGCTTGCTTCGCCATGAGCGTACCATCCGCCCAGTATTCGCAATGAGCAGTCGAGCGCATGGCCATCGCTGCCGCGGACGTTGATTTGCGCATCCGCGACGTTTGCTTGACTGAGCGACAACCCTGAGTCGAAGTCGACGTCGAAATAGCCCAAAGCGCAGTTCAGTCGTTCGCTCGGTGACGCCGCATCCGCCGGAACGGACAGGCAGATCAGGCCGAGCATAACCGCGAGGCCTGCAATTGTCGGTCTTGTTTTCATAATTGCTTTCTCCTGAGTGAGTCTGATTGGTCAGACTGGTAGTTACAGTTAACTCTGTTGAATCGCCGGGTCGCTCCCTGGGTCGACCCGAACTCTGACGTCGGTTGATGTTGAGAGGATGTCGAAGACCGCGGAGCGCTTTTTCGCCTGGGCAACCAGTGCGGCGATCTCGGGATCGGTTGCACTGGCGTCAATCGTTAGGTGCACTGTTACCGCGTCGAACCCGTTGCGGACGCCCGGGTCGATTCCCAGGACCCCCTGTACGTCCATCTCGCCTTGAATCCTCGCCGATACCTCATACAGTCGAATGTCACGTCTCGATGCGACGGCGGCGATACTGGCGATGAGGCAACCTGCAAGTGCAACGAGCACCAATTCGACCGGAGTGGCGCCGTTGTCTTCCGCCGCGCACACTTCGGGGTGATCGGTGTGGTAATGAAACTGCCTTAGCCGTCCCTGTTCACTGCCGAGGCCAAAGAACCGGTTTACCTGCGATCGGACGTGAGAGCCTCTGATCCAATCGCTATGCACACGCCACGTGAATCTTGCCGATTTGGGCGCTTTGGAAATGGCGTCTCGGGCCGCAAGCAGGATGCCAACGTTGATGCCATTGACCAGACTGTAGCGGGTTGCATCCACCGTATACCTCCTGAGGACTGTCGACGATGCGTTGCGCAGCGACAGTGCTGCGAAACGTCGCGAATCTTCCCGCTGCTCCGGATGACTTGCTTGACGAATTGGTGACGAGTTCGCGACGTTTTTATTAGTCGCCAAAAGTCAACGAGTTAGACGCGTATGACGGGTATAACCCCGATAAGGCGAGACAGGACACTACCGCCCGCGCGGTGGCCGGCTCATTGCGGGCAGCGTCTTTCCGAGGTCCGGGGAGCCCGGCTAGAGGTTTTCCGGCGCGTCTGCCAGGGCGCGGGTTCGCCGCTGTTCGTGTCTGGCCGACCACAGGCCAATGGCTCGTTGACTGGCCGCGTCGAACTGCCCGGCAGCTTCAGTCCACCTGCCATCGCGCGCCGATACGGCAGCGGACAAGAGCAGTACCTCGAACGCTTCCGGCGACGCGTCACGGGCAACGCCTAGATAACCGATCGCCTGGTCCTCCAGATCGAGATCGAGACTGAGGAGACCGAGTTCGGCGGCCAGCTGGGCGCGTCGATGCCTGTTACTGCCGCGTTCCGAAGCGGCGAGAGCCTCCCCGAAGGCCACAAGCGCACGCTCCGGTTGTCCGGCCTTCGTCAGCGCTCGACCCATCAGATCATGCGCATCGGCGTCCAGCGCCGGCATGCGTGTCGGGTTGTTGGACAATGACCGATCGGCGGAAGCCATTGCCTGCTCGATGTCGCCCAGATCCAGGGCCAGGCGGCCGCGCCGTACTTCAATCCAGGCGGCGCCGATCTCATCGCCCGTGTTCTGAACGATGGCCGCGGCCTCGGCGAGCCGCTCCGCGGCGTCGTCGAAACGGCCCTCGAGCCGGTCCAGCTCGGCCAGCGCTGTAGTAACGGATGCAACGTTCGTCGACGCGCCAAGCGTCCGGCCGATCTCCAGGGCCTCGAGATACACGGTCGATGCACGATCGAGGTTTCCCGCGGCCATGGCAATTGCGCCAAGTCGTCGAAGGCTGGCCGCCTCTCCCCAGCGATGCCCGACATCGCGGGCGATGGATAGCGACTGCTCGGCATAATCGTAGGCCAATGCAAAATCGCCGCGGTATTCCGCGACCCGCGACAAAGAGTACAGTGAGACAGCTTCCTGGTCTCTTTGACCCCGCTCCCGAAATGCGGATAGTGCCAACTCGAAGTATCTCTGCGCATCCTCGAGCTCGCCACGATCCAGCGCGTTATTTGCAAGCCCGCCAAGAACCGGAGCTGGCGTCAATTCGAGGCCGGCGTTTGAGAATGCAGCAGCGGCTCGCTCGAGCAGCGATCTTTCCACCATGAGGTCGTGACGCTCGCCAGCGATAATGGCCTGATTGGTGAGCACCTTGCCTTGCTCGAAGGGCATGTCCAGCGACACGAAGATCGCGAGCGCATCTCCGTACAGTTTCTCCGCCGAATCGTAGTCATTCTTCCGCAACCGTGTATTGCCGAGAAGAAAAAGCGCCGACGCCTCTTTCAGGGCACTTCCTTCTCGCTGCGCCTGGTCGAGGAGTTCGCGCAGTATCGAAGCAGCAGCGTCCGCGTCGCCCAGATTCAGCACGACAGTTGCCAGTGCATGGCGTGCCCAGAAGTTCTCCGGCTCCTGATCGGCCGCAGCTTGCAGCAGCGTCCGTGCCTGTTCCAGATCGCCACGCAGCAACAGATCCCGGCCGCGCACATAGGCTTCATTGACAAAGGTATCGTCGGACACCGTCCGCGCGGCGATAACCGCAGGGCGAGAGCCGGCGATCTTCTGCTCCAGCTGTCGACGGAATTCGGTGACCAGATCCAGTGGGTCACTGCCCATGACTTCCAGCGAAACAACCGGTTGAGACCTGGAGGAAATCTGGGCGGTGAGACGGTAAAGCTGTCCGGGCCGCTCGAGGTTGGAGCTCACGAGGTGCGTGGCCGAAAACCGCTCCAGTAGTTGACTGGACATTTCATCCGACAGGCCCGCGCCGGCCGCCAATGCCGCGTTGTTTCGACTGGCGAAAGTCACGATCTCGCTCGGGGCTGTAACCGGCAAGCCGCTTTGTCGCAGCAGCTGACTGGCAAGGACGTCCATCAGGCCGAACTCGATCCACTCGAGCTCCGCACTTCCGGTGTTGTTTGCAACGGGCAAGACCGCGATGCGGAGATTATCAGTGGAACCGGTCGCGGGATCGCCGTTATCGCGCAGGAAAAAAGCGGCGACAATCAGAGCCAGCATAGCGGTAACCGAACCGCCCAGTACCCATGGGTTTACAGACCGGCGGTCGGGAACCCGCGAGCTCGGCGGATCCGCTTCGATCAACTCCGCTACAAATCGATAACCCCGCCCGTGTACGGTCTTGATCGTGTGTTGCCGATCGGCATCGTCGCCCACGGCACGTCGGCTCTTCATTATGCCGCGAGCAAGAGACGCTTCCGAAACGTAACGACCGGGCCAGATCGCGTCGTGCAGCTCGTCTTTCGAAACGACTCGTTCACGGTTTGCCAGCAGGAACGCAAGGAGATCGAATGCCCTCGGCTCCAGTGTGACGCCTTCGTTACGACGCAGCAGCTCACGGGTGCGCACGCGCAGTTCGCAGTCACCGAATCGGTAGATTTCCGCGGCGCCCGCGTCCCTCGACATGCCGGAATCCTCAATTCTCTTCAGATCGTTTCGTTGATTCTCGGCAAACTAGCACATTTAGTCGGCGATTCTGACTCCCTGAGTCGACTCTACGCCGGGTACGCCGATGGCCCGATTCCCGATTGACCTGGAAGACCGACCGGAAACGCGCAGCACCTCGATGGAAAAAGCGACTACCCGTCGTTCATCGACTCCCCGTCCAGAATCGCAAACACGACCGGTGACAGCTCGCCGGTCACCGGCAGGCGCCGGTTCGCCTGGTACGCCATCAAAGCCTGGCGGCTTGCCTCGCCCCACTGCCCATCGGCAGGTCCCGGGTCGTGGCCGAGCTCGGCGAGTCTGCGTTGGACGTGTACGTTGCGATCCTCCGAACGCATTTCCTCGTACCGCTTCAAGCTGGCCCGAAACGACGAAGGATTGCCCCAGCCGCCCTCGAGGCATGGTCGATAGTCAACGTCCAGGTAATTGGCGACATGAATCAGTGTTGCGGCCTCGGCGATTCGACGCTGCGCCAGTTGCGGGCCGTCTGCCCAGCGCCCCTCGAATCCGATTTCCGCGAACTCATCGCCGTCCTCTATCAGCAGGCGTGCCTCGACGCGACGCGAGCCGAGCATTACGCCGATCGCCGTTGAGAAGACGACGACACCGTCGACGGACGTGACGAAGTCGCCCGCAATGTAGTCAAACTGGTCGCGTCCGCTGAGCCCCAGGCGCCCCTTCAACCAACCGACGTCCAACAGGCCTCCGGACCGTCGCACCAGCTCATCGTCCTGCGTCCAGGCACCGCTGATAGTGAAGCTGGCGCTTATCCGGTCGTCGAGCGTTGAGCGCACCCGGTCTGTCTCGAGCTTCGAAATCGCCGTGTGAACGAGCCACTCGCCTGCCTGGCTCAGACGTGAAATGTCATTGAGGCGGCTGGGAATAGTTCGGTCGCGAATGTCGTCAACATGCACAAGTAGCGGGTCGATTCCCGAGTCGTTGATTACCGCTCCGAGACACTGCAGGCCGAAACTGTGCTCCGTGACGACAGGCGTCACCTCGGCCATGCCGCTGTAGTTGCCCGGCGGCTGCAAAGGCAGGCTCTCACAGCCAACGAGCGCGACTGAGCCCAATGCGGCAGTCAAGGCGCGAAGTGATCCGGTCAACATGTGGTTCTCCTGGCATCTGACGTGTACTTTCGGGTACAACGACGCGGCGGAGAGTTTTATTCCATGGTGCAAGCGTCCAGCTGCCAACCGTTCGCGATCAGGCAGCTTTCGGCGGCCGCATCGAATCCCGGCAATGCCCCGAGTCGATAGAGAACGTCGTCGATCGCAGCGACATCGACGCCGGACGCCGGTCGGTAGGAGGAAACCTGCTCCGGCGCGTCGCTCGCGACCTGGACTTCTACACGCCATCCGTCCGTGGTCCGGCATGCGACGCCGGTCGCTCCACGATTCGCATCACCCGCCTGATACTCTCGACAGACGGAGTTGTCGGTCGTGCGGAACGACTGCAATACCCTGAATCTGTGCTCGCCGACGTCCGACAGTCCTCCAGAGGCCGTCGATTCGAGTGCGCGTGCGAGCGCACGGTCCGACGTGACCAACCCGGTTGCAAAAACGTCGTCGGTCGACGATGCCGGCAACAGGTACGCGCCTATTACGACACCGACGGTCAGAACGACGCCGGCGGCGATGGCTTGCGGCCATCCGTACAGGGCCGGGGATCGTCGACTGCGGTCCATCCGGACTACGCGGGACGATGCCGCATCGCCGAGAACGAGCATTCGAAGGCGATCCGGAACGGGTTCGGAGAGGACCTCGTCAAACGCGCCGCTCAGCGCAGCCCTGCTTTCCAGATAGGCGGCCATCCGGCGCTCCAACGACGGGTCAGCCGCCACGGCCGATGCAATCTCGGCAGCTCGTTCCGGGTCCAGTTGCCCGTCCACATAGGCCATGAGGTCCTCGTTGCTCACAGGTCCGGTTGTGGGACTCATCGTGCTTTCTCCGGCGACAGCAGCGGCTTCAGAGCCTTGCGAGCGCGAGACAGCCGGCTCATGATCGTGCCCACCGGTAACTCGAGCATGTCGGCCGCTTCCCGATACGAATAGCCTTCGACCAGCACGGTCGTTACGACGACACGATGTGCATCGGACAATGTGGCCAGCGCATTATCGATGTCGGAAAGCCGAGCCTCGGTATCGGCATGATCAGCCGGCGATGAGTTGCTCATTCCTTCCAGCGTTTCGTTGTCCATATCAATCTCACGCCTCGATGCTCTACGACGGTCGTCCAGGAAGCAATTCTGGACAATTCGGAAGAGCCAGCTGTCCAGTCGCGTACCGGGCTCGAACTGATGCAGTCGGTTCAGCGCTTTTTCCAGCGCGACCTGAACCAGATCGTCTGCGTCGTGCTGGGACCCCGTGAGACCGCGCGCAAATCGCCGCAATCGAGGGATCACCGTAATCATCCTTTGTCGCAATTCCGAGGTATCGTCCATTTGCATCCGATGTTCAGACAACGAGCGAACGGCGAAGAATATTCCCGTTCATCCGAGATTGATCTGCAGTTCGTTCGTTCGGTTCACGGAATAAAGCGCAGACTGATCGCGTTGTACAATCTGTTGCATATAGAGACCATCTTGATGACGCCATCCAGGAACCGCCGTGTGACCCGTTCGCTGGCCCTTATCGTCGGCCTGGCGCTGGCTTTCGCATTGCACATCGGAGCGCCGATAATACCCGGTCCAGTCGCACACGCCCAGAACGACGACTTCGACGAGTCCGATTTCGACGATTTCGATGACGATGACTTCGGTGACGACGACTTTGACGACGACTTCGATGATGATTCGTTCGGCGTCGATGACGACGATCGCTTTGGATTCGGCGATGATGACGAATTTGGCGATGACGATGACGAATTCGACGACGACGATGACGAATTCGATGACGAGTTTGACGATGATGACGGCCCCGGCGGCGACGACGATGACGATGAAGATGATGACCTGGGCGACGACGATGAGCGTGGTATCGTCGGCAATCTGGCGGACTACAACGCGTATGCGGGGACGTACGAGGCCGACGAAGACGGATTTCCCGCGCGGCGTGGCGAAGTACTGGTCTTCGGCCTCGACGAGGAGCGACTGAGCCGCGCGACCGCACTCGGCTTCGAAGTACTGGAGAGCAGCGAACTCGAGAGCATCGATTCGGCGGTCCTGCGCTTGTCCGTACCGGACCATTTCCCCACGACAATGGATGCGATAAACGGACTTCAACGGATCATTCCTGCGGCGCCGTTCGACTACAATCATATTTTCGAATTGCCGGAGCGCCGCAGCCGTGTCGACGGCCCTATCGCGCAAAGGCCGTCTTCTGCCAATGCCGCGCCGGGTCAGGGCATACGCCTGGGGATTGTCGACACATTGGTGGACGCCACTCATCCCAGTCTTCGGTCTCAGAGCATTGTCGTGAAGGATTTCGGCAGCAGCGGTGGTCGGGACACCGTGCACGCGACCGCGGTCGTATCGATAATCGCGGGAAGCGATGAACGCTCCGGATATACGGGCCTCCTGCCGGGCAGCGAAGTCTTCGCGGCAAATGTCTTTGCCTTCGACATCACCGGCCGGCCGTCCACGACGGCGTTTACCATGGCGACGGCACTCGATTGGCTTGCCAGTCAGGATGTCGGCGTCATCAACGCCTCCATAGCGGGGCCCCACAGCGATGTGCTCGAAGCGGTACTACAGCGCTTACAACAACGCGGTCATCATGTCGTGGCTGCCGTCGGAAACGAAGGGCCGGGCGCGCCGCCAATGTATCCGGCCGCATACGCCGACGTAACGGGTGTGACTGCTGTCGATGAGTCCGGCCGGGTGTATCGACAGGCCGGACGGGGTGCGCATGTCGACTTCGCCGCACCCGGCGTAGGAATCACCGCCGCACTATCCGGTGGGACCTACGCTCGGTTTACGGGCACCAGTTTCGCGACTGCAGTGGTTTCCGCCGTTCTTGCCCGTCGCTTACGAACGCGTGATGAAGGACGTTCGGATAGCGTCGCCGGAAGCAACTCCACATTCGATCTCGGTTCGCCCGGTTGGGACGCGACCTACGGGCACGGGCTGATCGATCTCGACGCCGTCGTCGAAGATTAACCGAGGATCAGCAAGCTCAGCTTTTTCTCTTCGCAGTACTGCGAGACGCGGTGCAGCAACCCCGTGTCGGCCGTAAGCCAGGGGTCGTCGACGATGACCACCCGGGGCTGGTGCGCCAGGGCTCGTACGAGTCGCAAGCGGGCAATTGTCGATTCGTCGACTTCCGGCGACCACGGGTCGAGCAAGGGGTTGTCGTGTTGATACGAGTCCGGGAGGCCCGCAAGCCGAAGCGCCCTGCCGATCGCGTCCGGCTTTGCGTGGCGTTTCGCGGCTATTACCTGCCGAAACCTGCCCCTGGCGATTGGGCGGAGCGGACCGGCGACCGCGACTCGCCGCGCCCAGTCGATCGGATAGATGTCGCTCGCCTCGTGGCTCCCCACGAAGACCGAAGATGCACCTCGTGTGATTGCCGCCATATGCGGCCCGACCCTCGAGCGCGGCCGTACGCAGCAGTCCCCGGCGTGAACCAACGTTTCGTCGCCCACTCTCAAGGCAAGGCCGGGTCCGGGCGGCAGCCTCGTATTGCCAATCGGCGCGGCAGGATTGGCTCGGACGGCCTGGCCGATCAGCTCACGCAGTCTTCGCGTCGCGATTCGATGTTCGATGATCTGGAACAACGCGGCAACCAGCATTGCGAGCGCAAGGGCGGTCAAACTCAGTGCGAACAACAACGCGGCCCAGCCGGCAATGCCGTTGGTGAGCGAATAGCCGGCGTGCTCGAGCATAGTTATTATCGCGGCGCCGACGGGAACTGCCATGAGGACCGGTGCAAGAACCGCCCCGGTCATGCTGGTTTCCCGCCAGCTGGCGTCGAGAACGGCATCGCCCGCTTTGCGAACGCTACGCGTTACTCGCGGCTCCGCGGCGAAAGCCGCACTGCTCCTCGCGCCAAGCAGCAGATCGCCCACTCGAGCAGACAGGCGACCCTTGACGCGGCGTCGCTGAGCTATCCGGAACCTGAGTTCCGGCAAACAGACTACTGCCGTTACTACCACCAGCACAGCGGCAGTTCCGCAGGCCAGCAGGCCCGGTGGGCCCGCGGCGATGTATGCCGCAACGAATGCGCCGAGCAGTCCGATCGCACCTGCCGCGCCGCCACAGACACCTTTGTCGGCCCATTCCTTGATGGCATTGAGGTCGCCGTTCATGCGAATCGCCAGTGTGCCGAATCTGCCCGGACCGCCACTTGCCGAAACAGCGATGGCCTGATGCGCCAGTACTGTGCGCATTTCATTGACGTAGTCCTGACCCAGCCGCTCGCCGCTGATTCCGCGCCGCCACGCGAACGTCGCGGCCAGGGCCGCGGTCACGCAAAGGGTCGCTGCGGCGACCGGGCCACTGCTTGCGCCGATCAGAACGCTCTTGAGGGCGGCCGCGGCCAACACCTGGGAGACGACCTCACCGAGCGCCGTGGCAAGCAGCAGAAGAAAGGCGACCTTGCGGTCGCCGGCGAGAAGGCGGGGAAAGTAGAATCTCTCGTCGCGCATGTCACAGGGCCGCGATCCGATTCACGCCGCCGGCGCAGGGCACCGCGTGCAGGTGGCCCGGGTCCGACGGTTCGAGCCAGAGCATAGGTTCGTCGCCGCATTCCAGACTCTCGAGATCCAGTATCGGTACGTGCGTCAAGCCGATTGCTTCCCGTATCGCCAGCGGCGAAGCGGTGAAAGAACCACTGATGCAGGCAACCGAGATTCCGAGATCTCTCAGAAGTTGTGCGCCAAGAGCCACACTCGACGCACTGTCCGCAGCAAAGATCCAGTGATCGGCAATCGTGCGAAACGTCGCGTCGCCGAGCAGGGCGGCTGTCTCGGACTGGTGG
>JANQGP010000393.1 GCA_028277265.1 Woeseiaceae bacterium
CACGCCGTCGGGGATCACGATGCCACGCAGCGCGTCGACCCGCTCGATGACCTCTTGCGACACCCGGGCCGCGTTGGTGCCCGGTTTCTTGGCGATAGCAAGGGTAACGGCCGGCGCATCGCCGTATCGGACATATTGCTCGGGCTGGTCGGGTCCGCCTTCGACGGTTGCCACATCGTCGAGATAGATGGCCTTGCCGTCGGCGACGCCGACGACGAGTTCCGCGACATCCGCCGCGCTTGCAAGAAATGCACCCGCAGTGACCGGCACGCTGCGGTTGCCGGCGACGATATCACCCGCGTGCGAGGCTACATTGCCGGCCTGAAGTGCCGAGCGAAGCGCGCCGAGCGACAGCCCGTAAGCGGCAAGGCGTTGCGGATCGAGCTCGACGTGCACCACGTTGTCGGGGCCGCCGACCGTATAGACGTCCCGCGTCCCCGGTACGCGCTTGATCTCGGCCTCGAGTGTGTGAGCCACGCGCTGCAGCTCATGCGCGCCACGCGTCTCGTCGTCGGTCCAGAGAGTAACCGTGACGGTGGGTACGTCGTCAATACCTTTTGGCTTGATCAGCGGCTGCAACACGCCGCTGTCGGGCGGCAGCCAGTCCTGGTGCGAATACACGGCGTTGTAAAGGCGCACGATCGCCGACGTGCGCTCTTCGCCGACTTCGTACCGGATCGTCACCACAGCCATCCCGGGCCGCGAAACCGAGTACGTGTGCTTGACGCCCTCGATCTCCGCGAGCACCTGCTCGAGCGGTATCGCAACGACGTTTTGGACCTCCCTGGCGCTCGCCCCGGGGTACGGCACGAAGATG
Source organism: Woeseiaceae bacterium (assembly GCA_028277265.1). GTDB lineage: Bacteria > Pseudomonadota > Gammaproteobacteria > Steroidobacterales > Woeseiaceae > UBA1847. Next base: position 818 of record JANQGP010000393.1, read on the forward strand.
TTGGCGAACGTCACGTCGATCTGCGGCTCTTCCTCTCGCGGCGTTACGGCGATCGCGAAGAAGCCCATCAACAGGCCGGTCAACGCGAGCAGCGGCGTGATCTTGGACGCCTGGAAGCGGCGCGCCAGGGATCCCGAGATACCGAGCTTGTCGCTCATTGGCGCGACTCTTTGAAATGGATGGCCGCCGCAACGGGGTCCGTTGCAACCCGCTCGCCCTCGGAGAGCCCGGCAAGGATCTCGACGTCGTCACCGTAGCGCCGTCCGACGCGCACCTGGCGAAGCGTCACCGAGTCACCGTCGACGACGTAGACGGCACTGAGCTCACTGCGTCGCGCGACCGAGGCAGCCGGCACGAGCAGGCGTTCCGTTTCGCCAACGACGAAACCCACCTTGATGAACATGCCCGGGTACAAAGGCCCGGCGCCGTCCGGAAGGTTGACACGAACGCGAAACGTGTTGGCGGCCGGGTCGGCGACAGGGAAATAGGTCAGGCTTTGTGCGGCGATACGCTCGTCGCCGACGTAGGCGAACGCCTTGCCGATTTTGCGAACCGTGTCGAACATGCTCTGCGGCACATCGACGTTGATTCGAAGCTGCTGCAGGGACAGGCCCGAGATCAGGGGCTGGCCGGGACGAACCAGCTCGCCGAGTTCGACATGCCGGTCCGATACGATGCCTGCGTAGGGTGCGCGGACGACCGTGTATTCGAGTTGCTCGCGGGCCGTGGCGACACCCGATTGCGCCGCATTGACGCGCGCCTGTGCGGCGTCGCGGTTTGCCTTCGACTGGTCGAAACGGGCTTGCGAAATCGTCTGGTTTTCGATCATCCGCGAGAACCGGTCGAACTCCTGGTCCGCCTCGGCAAGTCGTGCGTTGGCCTCCTCGAGCGCGGCCAGCGCGCTGGCAAGCGCCGCCTGCTGCTCCGTATCCGTGAAGCGCATGATCACGGCGCCGGCTTCGACGTAGTCGTTGACGTCGAACGGCAATTCGGCGATCCGCCCGGACGTCTGGGCGGACACTGTCGCCCGGTTCACGGCCTCGACCCGGCCGTCCCAGACGCGCTCTCTCGCGGCGTCCTCGAGGGTGGCGGCCACGGACTCGATACCGTCCGAGGCCAGGACAGCGCCGGCAACGAAGTAGAAGCCAATGCCGAGAAGTCGTCTCATGATGAGCCCTCACTATATTAGTGTTTACTACATTATACTTCTCTAAACTGCAATAGCAATCCCTGCGCCGGACCGCCATGCTAGCCTCTCGGCATGTTCCTGCCGATCAAAGCGGACTTCCCGCTGCCCCGGTTCCCCTGGCTGACCGTGCTGGTCTGCGTGGTCTGTGTCGGCGTGTTCGTCAAGCAGCAGAGCGACTGGCACGAATTCGGGATGGCGATAGAGCGCTTCTGCAATGCCGGGCGAAGTCACCTGGAGCACATCGTGTTCGACCGTATCGCCGCGGCCGAGGGTACCGATGATTGTGTCCAGATCATGTACACGATCGCCAATGACCCCGAACGCAGCGAACAGGAAGTGATCGCCGACATGGTACGGAAGATGAAACCGCTGACGGGCTTCAACGCCGAGGACTCTCGCGAATACGTTCGAATGATGCTCGAGGACGAGACGCGGCGATTCCGAAATCTGGTTCCACCCGATCCGGACACCGGCCTCGCCTACTACACGGCGTCCTGGAACCCGATCACGATGATCACGTCGAGCTTTGCCCACGGCAGCTGGGGACACATCATCTTCAACCTGATCGTGTTTTTCGCGTTCGCCGCCACGATAGAGATACTCATCGGGCCGCTCTGGTTCATCACGTTCATCCTCGTCGACTCGTGGTTCATCGGCATTACCGGGTCTGCGATGGCATCGCTGTCGGCGCAACACTACTCGACGGTCGGGCTGTCGGGCGTGGTGATGGGAATGATCGGGCTGTTCGCCTACCTGTTGCCGCGCGGCAAGATCAAGTGTTTCTACTTCTTCATCGTGATTTTCGGCTGGATCGCGATCCCGGCATGGGCCCTCGCGATCTGGGTTATCGGCAAGGACGTGTACACGCTCCTGACGCAGGACGAATTCGGCGTCATCAACGTCATGGCGCACGTCATGGGCGGCATCGGCGGATACCTGTTCGGCGTGATCTTCCTGCGCCACATCCGCCGGGAAGCGATCGAGGTACAGGCGGGACTGGATCGCTCAGAGTTCGAACGGCGATTCCGCTAACGGCTGGTGCCGGTTGTAGGTTTAATGTTCGCCGACAGTTTCCAGTTTTTGTAGAGTCCGTCCGCTATTTTCGAAGTAGGCGATGATGACGTACTTGCCTACCGGGAGCAAGAGCGGAAGATCCTCTCCGGGCCAGAGCATCACTCTGTCAACAGGGACCGAGTGCTGCGGTTCGTTTGCCGGCCGAGCTTCGACGATCACTCTCTCGGTATCGGCACGATACTCCTCCGGGATTTTCACTCGATGCACCGCATCAACCTGTCGCCAGGCAGGTCTCTGGTTCTCGAAGGTCAGATCGGGCTGACCCACGACGATATCGAATTGCCCGGGGACATGTGTTGAACTCGGTACCGTAACCATGGCTGTCTCACCACTGACCGAGCAGTCTGTCTGATCGATCGTCAATGGATCGATGCCGGTCAGATCTCGAAACTGACCGGCCATCCACAACAACTCCTTGCCGTCGAAACTCGGAATCGGTACCTCCGAGGGATGCGAATACCCGGCATGTACGAGGAGCCTCTCGCCCTCGCCCATGGACGCGACGATTCGTTGCAGATTTCGAGCCTGGCCGTGCTCACGAATTTGTGCCCGCGAGTGAAAGTCCAGCTTCAAGGAATCCTCATCGAGTCTGTGTTCGTAGGGCTCCAGCCTGTAACCCAGTGCAATGACTTCCCGAAGCAGTCCCCCGAAAACCGGTTCACCCGAGTAGAACCCGTCTTCCATCGCGGGAAACGGTGTTTCCGGACGTATCGAGATCGTGTCCGAAAAAGCCTCTGCCGCAAATACCTCAAAGCCAAGCGGTCGCAGCTCAATCGCAAGTCGACGGATAAAGTCTCTGTGTCGGGGCCGATCGTGCGCTTCGTTGATTATGACGACCCTTGCCTCAACCGCTTTACCGACAATGAAATCGATCGCCCCGATTGACGGTTCCGTTGCCGCGCAGCGGGATGCTCGTATGCGCCACCCCTCTTGAGCCACGTGCAAGTCCTCGCGTCCGACGGCCGGCAGTGCTTGCATGAACCGTTGGCCCTCGGGGCTGTACAGGTCCGAAGGTGGCACTAACGGAATCGACGAGTAGTAACGGGCGATATGGTCGGGAAATGATCCAGCCGGGGTTTCCGTCTG
>JANQGP010000429.1 GCA_028277265.1 Woeseiaceae bacterium
CATCGACGACCTCGAACGCGATGGCCGCGAACCCTGGGACGGCATTCGCAACTACCAGGCGCGCAACATGATGCGCGACGACATGGCGATCGGCGACGAAGTGTTCTTCTACCATTCCAACTGCAAGCAGCCGGGCATCGTCGGCATTATGAAAGTCGCGAGCGAGCCCTACCCCGACCCCACGCAGTTCGACAAGAAGGCGAAGTACTACGACCCGAAGAGCTCGAAAGACAATCCGCGCTGGTGCCTCGTCGACGTCGAGTTCGTCCGCAAGCTCGACCGCAAAATTACGCTGACGGAAATCAAGGCGGCCAAAGGGCTCGACGGACTCATTCTTACCCGCAAGGGCAATCGCCTGTCGATCATGCCGATCGAGAAGAAGCACTGGAACAAGCTGCTGAGCCTTGAATAGGACTGCCGCGGCGATCGCAAGCCTCCTCGCACTCGCGGCCGTCGTCTGGGCCGCAACGCCGTCGCAGCTCGAGTTTCGATCTGTCGAACCGTTGCCGGACGGAGACGTCATTCCGGGCACCGAGGAACGGCGCGTCAGGCAGGGAGGCGCTGCCGCCACGGAGTGGGTCGTGCTCTCCGTGCACGGGTTCTCGGCGTCGCGACAGGAAACGGCGCCGCTCGCCCAGATCGTTGCCGACGGCCTGGGCGCCAATCTTCTCGAAGTCCGGCTCAGCGGGCACGGTCTCGCCACCGACCCGCTGGCGGGGGTCACGGCGGAGCATTGGCTCAACGACGGTGAGCGCGCGTTGGCCGACGCAGCCGGCATGGGCAATCGCATCGTCGCGATAGGCACGAGCACGGGAGGGACGCTTCTGACGGCCTTGCTCGAGCGGGACGCCGCCGAACGAATCGACACGCTCGTGCTGATCTCCCCGAACTATGGTCCTGCCGAAGCGCGTTCGGAGTGGGTCACGGGCCCGGGCGGCCGGTTGCTCGCCTGGCTCGTCGAAGGCTCGGAGCGCTGCTGGGAACCCCACAACGAGCTGCACGCGCGTTACTGGTCGACCTGCTATCCGACCTCGGCGGCCGTCGAGGTCATGCGCCTCGTCGCGCTCGCTCGAGAGACCGTCGCCACGGAGACGGAACAGGGCGTGCTCGTGTTCTATTCCCCCGAAGACCGTGTCGTCTCCGGCGACGCCATCGTCCGCGCTTATGAGACGTTCGATACGCCGTTGAAGGAGCTTATCGCCGTCGACGATTCGGGCGACCCGTCAAACCACGTGATCGCCGGTGACATCCTGTCGCCCGGCACGACGGACCGCATCGCCGGGCAGATACTCGACTTCATTCTGCGCCCAGCTCACTGAGGCGGGCCTGCACGGGTTTCGCGCCGCCGAGCGCCAGCATGATGACGAGATCGCCCGGTTGCGCCCAGTCGAGCGCGGCCTCGAGCGTCTCGAGTTCTTCCTCGTTGTGCACGATCTGCGTGTCGCTCGCACCGAGTCTGAGCAGTTCGTCCCGGATGATGCGGAACACGTCACCGTGCTCGCGGCCGCGGTGGTATTTCGTGAGTTCGGAAACGAACACACCGTCCAGTCCGATGGCCCACGCGTCCCGCGCGAGCTCGCGGATCAGCTCATCCGTCCGGTCGCCGGCCTGTCCGAAGCAGAGCGCCCGTCTCTTCGCGGGCACGGCACTGGCCATGTCGAAGAGCGCGCTCATGGCCGCGGGATTGTGTGCAAAATCTATCAGGACCTGGCAGCCGTCGAGCGTGTACAGATTGCAGCGCCCGGGGTTTTCGTCTTGCTGCATCGTCGTCAGGCCCGCGCCGATCACCTCGAGCGCGACGCCCATGCAATGGGTCAGCGCGGCGGCGGCGAGCGCGTTGGCGACGTTGTGACGCGCAGCGCCGCCGAGCGTGATCGGCATTTCGTCGTCGCGGCAGATGTGCTCGCGTCCCCCCGGGCCCATCCGAACCAGGTCGCGGTCTTCGAGGGCGAAGGCCGTCCCGCCGCCGGCGACGTGTTCCCTCACGACCTCGTTTCCGGCATCGAGGCTGAACCAGACGAGATCGCCATCGTAGTCGCGAGACCGGGCGACGAGGCGATGGTCTTCGGCATTGAGTACGAGCTTGCCTGACCCGCGGACTGCGTGACTGACCACCCACTTGATGCCGAGCAGTTCGTCCAGGTTGCGCGACCCGAAATCGCCGAGATGATCTTCACTGATGTTCGTGATCAATGCCGCATCGGCGCGCTCCACGCCGAGGCCGCGGCGCAACAGGCCGCCACGCGCCGTCTCCAGAATAGCCGCGTCGACGTCCCGTTCCCTCAGGACCGCACGTGCCCCGCCCGGACCGGACCAGTCGTCACGATCGATGATGCGCTCGTTGACGGCGATCCAGTCGGTCGAGCTGACACCCACGTTGTAGCCGGCCTCGCGCAATATGTGCTTCGCGAACCGGACCGAGGTGGTCTTGCCGTTGGTCCCGGTGACGATGCCGATGGGTACGTCGGCGAAGCCGTCCCAGTCGAAATCATCCGGGATCTCGCGGACGGGCCAGGTCGCCGAATGCTTGCCGAGTCCGACAGACACCTCGTCGTCGTCCCACAGCAAGGTTTTGCCATGCGTTGCTGCTTCGTCGATAAGCCACATGAGCTCGACATTGGCTTCTTCCGCCGCGGACTTTCGCAACGCATCGAGCGCCTCGTCGAAGTCGGGTTCGTCCGACGACGCACCGAGCTCGAAGGCGCTCGCCGCCCACGCCCACTCGTTGATTTCCGAGGCGGCATACAACTGATCGATCGGCGCCGAGAACGCGAGACTGATGCCTCCGTCCAGCCTGCGAGATGCGAATTCGGCCGACGGCCAGTCGAGCGCTTCGAGCATGCGCCCGACGTTGTCGGCCCAGACGGGTATCAGCCGGTCCGCCTCATCGGGCGTACAGGACACGTCGAGTACGGACCCGATGCCGTCGAAAACGGCGTTCGGGCCGGTCAGCCTGCGCGCGTCGACGAACTCCATGACCGGAATCAGTCGCCCTCTTCACGGGCGATGCGTACGCCGCGCTCGTCACTTATGATCTCGAGATCTTCGGGCATCTCGAAACCGACGGACTCGGGCAGGTCGATCGTGACGGCCGACTTGTTGTTGCCCGTGTCCACACGGGCACCCGAGTTGAAGTAGATGATCTGCTTCCAGGTGCGCTTGGTGTTGTCACCGAGCATCAGGATCAGGTCGCCGGCTTCGGCCATTTCGAGCGCACGCGTATTGGCTTCCTGCTCGTCCGGGATGACCTCGATCCGGTCGTTCGAGATGCCGGACTCGAGCAGCCTGTTCTTGAGCATCGTCGCCACCTCGTCGTCACCGCGGCCGCGTCGATTGTCGTCGCAACGACAGATGAAGTGGTCGAAATGATCGGCCGCGATCTCGGCAATACCGCGAATATCCTCGTCGCGACGGTCGCCGGGTGCGGACAGCACGATGATGCGTCTGCCCTCTACGTCGAAGCGGTCGGTGAGATCGCACATCGCCCTGACGGCCGCGGGATTGTGCGCATAGTCGAGAATGACGCGGAACGGATGCTCGTCGTAGATGTTCATGCGGCCCGGCGCCTGGAAGAACGTCGAGTCGAACGTACGCAGCCCCTGGCGGATGTCCTCGAGACTGATGTCCATGTTGTAGGCCAGCGCGGCCGCAAACATAGCGTTCTGCACGTTGTGCAGCGCGCGCCCCTCGATCGTGGCGGGAATCAGGTGCGTCCAGACCAACGGCGTGTGGGCCTCGTTGTCATAGATCGTGATCATGTGGCCGTTCATGCCCTGCTCGAGCACGAAGGCCTGGCCGCCCGCCTGGATGTGTTTCTTCACGAGCGGATGCGACGGATTCATCGTCACGTAGCAAATGGCCTTCGCGTCGGTGTGGTCGGCCATCTGCAGGCACAACGCATCGTCCGCGTTGAGGACCGCCGCGTCCTGGGCGATCTCTATCGGTACGCGCTTGACCTCGGCAAGCTGTTCGAGCGTGTGGATGCCCCGCGTTCCGAGGTGGTCGGCCGACACGTTCAGGCAAGCCGAAACGTTGCACTCCTGGAAACCGAGGCCGCTGCGCAGCATGCCGCCGCGCGCCGATTCCATGACGGCCGCGTCGACGGACGGGTCGCGGAGGATCATTTGCGCCGAAATCGGCCCGGTCATGTCGCCGGCCACCGAGAGCTTGCCGTCGATATAGACGCCGTCGGTCGACGTCAGGCCGACCGTGAGGCCGGACATCTTGAGAATGTGCGCCAGCATGCGCGAGGTCGTCGTCTTGCCGTTCGTGCCCGTCACGGCCGCAATCGGAATGCGGCTCGGCGTATCGGGCGGGAACAGCATGTCGATGACCGGACCCGCGACGTCGCGGGGCGTGCCTTCACTCGGCGCGACATGCATACGGAAACCCGGCCCGGCATTGACTTCGCAGATACCGCCGCCGGCCTCCCGGTAGGACAACGTGATGTCCTTGGTGAGAAAGTCCACGCCGCCGATGTCCAGGTCGATGGCGTTGATTGCACGAATGGCCATCTCCCGGTTGTCCGGATGGATCACATCGGTGACATCGATGGCCGTGCCGCCGGTGGACAGGTTGGCCGTCGACCGCAGGTATACGATCTCGTCCTTCTTCGGCACGGTTGTGCGGTCGTAACCGAGCTTGGCGAGCAATCGCTCGGCCTGGTGGTCGAATTCGAGCCGCGTCAGGACTTTCTCGTGCCCGACACCGCGACGCGGGTCCTGGTTCACGATGTCGACGAGTTCCTCGATCGTGTGTTTGCCGTCACCGACAACGTGACCCGGCACTCGTTTCGCCGCCGCCACGAGTTCTCCGTTGACGACCAGCAGGCGGTGATCGAAACCCTCGATGTAGCTCTCGACGATGATCGTGCGCCCATGCTCGACGGCTTTACCGAAACCGTCTTCGACGTCCTCACGCGTGCGCAGATTGATCGCGACGCCCCGGCCATGATTGCCGGCGAGCGGTTTCACCACCACCGGATAGCCGATGCGCTCGGCCGCGCGCACGGCCTCCTGCGCCGTGCGTACGATCAGTTGCTTGGGAACCGGAAGGCCGAGATCCCGCAGGATTTCGTTGGTTTCCTCCTTGTCGGACGCCAGCTCGACCGCGATGTTGCTCGTACGTCCCGTCGTCGTTGCCTGGATACGCTGCTGGTAGCGGCCGTGGCCGAACTGCACGAGCGAGTAGCGGTTCAGGCGCAGCCAGGGAATGTCGCGCTCCTCCGCCGCTTTGACCAGCGACGCCGTGCTCGGGCCGAACTCGCGGCGCTGCGCATAGCGGATGAAGCGATCGCGCCGTTCCGCGAAATCCCAGACTCCTTCAGGCGCGTCTTTGGGTCTGATGTCGTCGGGGAGCAGGCTGTGGATCAGGTCGAGCGACAGCTTGCTCGCTTCGCGGCCTACCTCGGCGTCCTTGTACTGGAACACCATGTTATAGATGCCCGGCCGGCCGTCGACCGAGCGCGTCCGGCCGAACGTCACGTCCGACCCGGCCACGACCTGCAATTCGATCGCGACGTGTTCCATGACGTGCCCGAGCCACGTGCCCTCGTCCTCGCGCAAACGGCGCACGAAGCCTCCGGGCTCTCCGTAAGAGCAACCGTGTTCATGCAGCCCCGGCAGCTTCTCGAGCAGCGGCTCGATGAACGTATCGCCGAGCCGGGCCGTCGGCCAGCGCTCGAGCTCCCCCAGGTCGAGGACGTGGCGAATGACCGGGAAGCGGGCGAACATGTTCGGCCCGACATAGACGTTGGTGCTCTCGATCTTCATAGCGCTGGCCTGCTGTTCTTGTCTTATTCGGGGTAAGCCTCGCGGGACGCCAGGTCGAATCGTCCCCCCGCCACGAGGATATGCAGTTTGACGCCGATCAGGCTGACCGGTTCGCCGCGGCGAGCCTTGTGCATCGAAGAATACTTCAATTCGCTCGGGTCGATCAGGGTTATCCCGCCGCTGCCGACGACCTCGAGCGCGTCACCGGGCCTGATGAATGCCGCCGTGTCTTCGTCAAGACCGAGACCCACGGCAAACGGGTTGTACGCGAGCGCCGTCAGCAGCCGGCCGAGGCGATCCCGCTCGCGGAAGTGCTGATCGATGATGAAGGCGTTG
>JANQGP010000479.1 GCA_028277265.1 Woeseiaceae bacterium
GAACTCGATGTTCGCGTACCGCGATTCGGTGCGAGCCTGTCCGGTGCCGTCGAGCCGCGATTTGTCCGGGGATTCGCGGACACACCGAGAGACGAGGGAGAGATGACCGCGTCGTTCGACTGGATCGGTGAGCGTTTCGCTTTTCGGCTTTCGGCGACGGCAGTAGCCAATCCCTTCGATGGTGATGAGTTTCGGCCCGACGGTACGTGGGTCGGCGTTGCCCTCGGCAACTGGATGCTGACAGCCGGGTGGCAGGATCGCTGGTGGGGACCGGGGCGTGACGGCAGCCTGATACTCTCGACAAACGCCCGTCCCGCGCCGGGCTTGATGCTGAAGCGCAACCTGAGCACGCCGTTCGAGTCCAGATTCTTGAGTTGGATGGGCCCCTGGACCGTCACGACATTCATGAGCCAGTTGGACGATGATCGCGTCATAAACGATGCGTGGCTGTTCGGTATCCGGGGCAGCTTCAGGCCGCCCGGCACCGGCCTCGAGATCGGCATCTCGAGGAGCGCGCAATGGTGCGGCGATGACCGTCCATGCGACCCTGGCGTATTCGGCGACCTGCTCGTTGGAAACGACAACAGTGGTGTCAACGTCGACCCGGACGAGGAGCCGGGCAACCAGCTCGGTGGGTTCGACATTCGATGGCGTTTGCCCAAAGGCATGCCGGCCGCCTTGTACATGCAGTGGATTGGCGAGGACGGTCGAGGCGGCGGCAGAGCCATTGGCTCCTGGTTGCGGCAGTTGGGGCTCGAGGCCTGGGGTGAGATCGGCGGATTCAGCCACCGGACACACTTCGAGGTATCCGATACGACCTGCAGGCAGGGCGGCTTCGGTTTCAGCGACAAGGTGCCGAACTGTGCGTATGAGCACTCGATCTACACAACCGGCTACCGATACGATGGCAGGGCGATTGCGCATGGGTCGGACGGGGACAGCACAAGCTACTCGTTTGGTTCAACACTGGTACAATCCGCCGGTCACACGTGGAACCTGTCGTTGCGTTATATGGAAATCAATCAGATAGGATCCCCGAATGCGCGGCACACGCTGACGCCGACGGGATGGGATTTGGCCGACATACAACTGTCGCACGTGCGGAACACGCGATACGGCCGGTGGCAGGCAGCTCTCGGGTATGCGAGAACGGAGGACCGCGTGACCAGAGAATCCGCAACGGAGGTTTCTGCTTTCGTCAAATGGAGTTCCCCGTAATGCGGAAACTCGCGATTCTGCTGGTCCTCGTCTGCACCTCCGCCTATTCCCAGGGCATCCAGCTGACACCCGAGCAACAACAAATGCTGAACGCGTTGCCGCCGGCGCAGCGGCAACAAGCTTTGGAGGCGATCCGGGACCTGCAGGGGCGGCAATCGTCGTCTACCCAACAGACCATCAACGAGCCGATTACTGAGGCGACGCCTTCGCTCGACGAGGAATCACTGACGACGCTTCTCGGTGCAGAGGTATCCCGCGCTGACGCTCGCAGCAGGCTGGTGCTGAGCTTCTCGACGCGCCAGGAATTGAGTCCACAAGAGACGGAGGTGCTTGAGAACGACCCTACCTTGTCGCGGCTCATCGGAAGTCACGTGTTCGTTCTCGATGAGGCCGGCGTTTTGTCACTCGAGGGATTGGAGTCCATTCCGTTACTGGGACTGGACGAGGCGGACATCCGTAGCCGGCTCCGGGCAGAACCCGGCCTCGAGTCCTTCGATATCGCTGTGCGGATTCTGGATCAGCAGGCAATCGGCACGGAAGCACTGCGACCTTTCGGCTATGACGTGTTCGAACGCGGCGGCGGCCTCGAGGCGCCTTCTGCCGGTCCCGTGCCGTCGGACTATGTTCTGGGCCCCGGAGACTCGGTGCGAGTACAGCTGTTTGGCAACGTCAACGGCATTTTCGATCACGAGGTGACTCGTGACGGCATCCTCAATTTACCGGAGGTTGGTCCTGTCACCGTGGCTGGCATCCCGTTCTCGGAGTTCAGGCGGGATCTCGAAGAACGTGTACAGGAAATGCTGATTGGCACGCAGGTCAGCGTCACTATGGGGCCATTGCGTACGATTCGTGTGTTCGTCCTTGGTGATGTGAATCGACCGGGGTCGTATGTCGTGAGCGGACTGGCGACCGTCAGCACAGCGTTGTACCAGAGCGGCGGCGTTAGCGATGTCGGGACAATGCGCAATATCCAGCTCAAACGAAAGGGCGACGTGGTCTCGCGATTCGACGCCTACAACCTGTTGATCAGGGGTGACACATCCGGCGATGTCCGCTTACAGCCCGGCGACGTGGTATTCGTGCCACCGATCGGTAACACCGTGGCCGTGGCCGGTGCCGTCAAGCGCCCCGCAATCTACGAGTATCGCGGCGCGGCCGACGCGGCCGATGCAGTCATGTTGGCCGGAGGGCTATTGAGCGATGCGTTCGAACAGGGTGCGCGTATCGAGCGCATCGACGAAGACGGCGGTCGTTCCGTAGTCGCTGTGAATCTGTCTGACGACGCCTCTGCTGCAACCAAGCTTCGCAGTGGCGATACGCTGCTCATACCCGAAGTGTTGCCGGATTTCGACAGTGCAGTGACCTTGTCGGGGCACGTATTTCGCCCGGGAATGTACGCGTGGTCGCCGGGTATGCGCATCGCGGATCTCTTTCGCTCCACCAACGAACTGAAACCGGGCGTCGACATGAACTACGTGTTGGTGCGACGCGAACGCAAGCGCGGCGAACCAATTGAAGCTCTCTCGGCGGACCTTGCGGCAGCGATGGCTAACCCGGCGTCTGCCGCAAACATCGAACTGGTCGCCAGGGACCGGGTGTTCGTGTTCAGCGAGGAGCTCGGACGCCAACGTGTAGTGACGCCAATCG
>JANQGP010000497.1 GCA_028277265.1 Woeseiaceae bacterium
CTGCCGCGTGTTGCCGACCTGTTCGAGGCTCGCAAGCCGAAGGATCCTGCGATCATGGCCGAGCACACGGGCACGGTCAGTTTCGGCAAGGAAACGAAGGGCAAGCGCCGTCTGGTCATCACGGACGAGTCGGGCGAGAGCCACGAGGAGCTTATTCCGAAATGGCGGCATCTCAACGTGTTCGAGGGCGAGCAGGTGGTCAAGGGAGAGGTCATCGCCGACGGCGAACCGAACCCGCATGACATCCTGCGCCTGCAGGGCATCGAGAACCTCGCTGACTACCTCGTGCGCGAGATCCAGGACGTCTACCGACTGCAGGGTGTGAAGATCAACGACAAGCACATTGAAGTGATCATTCGACAGATGCTGCGCAAGGTGAACGTGACCACGCCGGGTGACAGTAACTACCTCCGTGGCGAGCAGATCGACAAGGCGCGTTTCCTCGAGGAGGCGGAGCAGCTCGAGGCCAAGGGCAAGCAACCGCTCACGGCCGAGCCGGTACTGCTGGGTATCACGAAGGCGTCGCTGGCGACAGAGTCGTTTATTTCGGCGGCCTCCTTCCAGGAAACGACACGCGTGCTCACCGAGGCAGCCGTGCGCGGTCTGCGCGACGAGCTGCGGGGTCTCAAGGAGAACGTTATCGTTGGTCGCCTGATTCCGGCCGGCACCGGCTTCGCGCACCATGCCGAACGGCGTCGTACGCGCGAGCAGGATCTGGCCGAGCAGCTCAAGGAACTCGAGGAGTCGCAGGCGGCGGCCGCCGAAACCGGTGAGGAAGAAGGCGCCGAGGCACCGGCCGACGTCGTTGCTTCGGCGGAAACCGAGACCACGGGCGAGGAGGCGGCACCCGAAACATAAGCAAGACGAAGGTGGGCACCTTGAAAGGTGTCCCCCCGGATACTCCGTCGAGCCGGGAGCACGTATCCCCACCGAAGGGGGACACCTTGAAAGGTGTCCCCCCTTCTATTGACATTGCCTGGGGCGCGTCAATACAATGCCCGCCCTTAACCCCGGGGCTCGCCAGCAATGGCGGGCCCTGAATGCACAAAGGCACACCCTCGAGGTGCGCCGGCCTGTCACCCGATCACTGGCGTGAGAGACGTCCAGCGGTCGGGTGCGCGCGTTTGCAAGGGCGCGTATTGCAAGACAATTTTAACCAGACTTGAGAAGAGTGAAGGCCTATGGCCACAGTGAACCAGTTAGTACGCAAGCCTCGCGCCACCAAGCGCGCGAAAAGCGCGGTACCGGCGCTCGAGAGCAGCCCGCAGAAGCGCGGCGTGTGCACGCGCGTCTACACGACGACGCCGAAGAAGCCGAACTCGGCTATGCGCAAGGTCGCCCGTGTGCGCCTGACCAATGGCTTCGAAGTGACGAGCTACATCGGCGGCGAGGGCCACAACCTTCAGGAGCACAGCGTCGTACTGATTCGCGGCGGTCGTGTAAAAGACCTGCCGGGTGTGCGTTACCACACCGTTCGCGGCACGCTCGACTGCGCCGGCGTCTCGGATCGCAGGCAGGGCCGTTCGAAGTACGGCACGAAGCGTCCGAAGTCGTAAACCTACCAGTATCGAGAAACACAGATGTCCAGAAGAACACAGGCTCCGAAGCGCGTCATCCTGCCGGATCCGAAGTACAAGAGTGAACTGCTCGCCAAGTTCATGAACATGATCATGAACGACGGCAAGAAGTCGGTCGCCGAGCGCATTATCTACGGTGCGCTGGATCGCATCGCCGAGCGTGAGACGCAGACCGATGACAAAGCGCTCGAGTTGCTCGAAACGGCGCTCGAGAACGTCAAGCCTGTCGTCGAGGTGAAGTCGCGCCGCGTGGGCGGTGCGACTTACCAGGTCCCGGTCGAAGTGCGTCCGGCCCGTCGTCAGACACTGGCCATGCGCTGGGTTATCGACGCTGCGCGTCGTCGCAGTGAGAAGTCGATGGCGCATCGCCTTGCGCACGAGTTGCTCGACGCGGCCGAGAACCGCGGCACGGCTGTCAAGAAGAAAGAAGACACGCATCGTATGGCGGAAGCCAACAAGGCGTTCTCGCATTACCGCTGGTAACCGGCTAACAACCGTTTTGACCAGAACCTTGTCGTGGCCCGTAACACACCTATCGAGCGCTATCGCAATATCGGCATCATGGCCCATATTGACGCCGGCAAGACGACCACGACGGAGCGCGTCCTTTTCTACACGGGCGTAAGCCACAAGATGGGCGAGGTCCACGACGGCGCCGCCGTTATGGACTGGATGGAGCAGGAACAGGAACGCGGTATTACGATTACGTCGGCCGCGACGACCTGCTTCTGGAACGGCATGGACAGCCAGTTCGACGAGCACCGCGTCAACATCATCGATACACCCGGGCACGTCGACTTCACGATCGAAGTCGAGCGCAGCCTGCGCGTTCTCGATGGTGCAGTCACGGTGTTGTGCTCGGTCGGTGGCGTGGAGCCGCAGACGGAGACGGTCTGGCGCCAGGGCAACAAGTACGGCGTTCCGCGCATGATTTTCGTCAACAAGATGGATCGGGCGGGCGCCGACTATCTTCGGGTCGTCGATCAGGTGCGCGAACGTCTGGGCGCGAACCCGGTGCCGATTCAGTTGCCGATCGGCGCCGAAGAGAAATTCGCCGGCGTGATCGACCTCTTGCGGATGAGGGCGATCTACTGGGACGAGAGCAACATGGGGACGACCTATGAGGCACGCGATATCCCTGACGAGTTGCTGGCCGAGGCACAGAGCTGGCGTGAAAAGATGATCGAGGCCGCCGCCGAAGGCGGTGAGGACCTGCTGGACAAGTTTCTCGAGGATGGCGACCTTACGCATGACGAGATTCGCCGCGGGTTGCGCGCGCGCACGCTGTCGGGCGAGATCGTCGTCACGATGTGCGGCTCCGCGTTCAAGAACAAGGGTGTGCAGGCGATGCTCGATGCGGTCATCAACTATATGCCGTCGCCGATCGACGTACCTGCGATCAAAGGCCACCTCGACGATGAGACCGAAGCGGAACGCGCCGCCGACGACAAGGAGCCGTTCGCGGCGCTGGCGTTCAAGATTGCCACTGACCCGTTTGTCGGCAACCTGACGTTTTTCCGCGTCTACTCGGGCGTGTTGAACTCGGGCGACACGATCTACAACCCGGTCAAGGGCAAGAAAGAGCGCATCGGGCGCATCCTGCAGATGCACTCGAATGACCGCAAGGAGATCAAGGAAGTCCGAGCCGGTGACATCGCCGCCGCTGTCGGCCTCAAGGACGTCACAACGGGCGACACGCTCTGTGACGTCAAGAACCACATTACGCTCGAACGGATGGAGTTTCCGGACCCGGTGATTTCCGTCGCGGTAGAGCCGAAAACAAAGGTCGACCAGGACAAGATGGGCACGGCGCTGATGAAGCTTGCCAAGGAAGACCCGTCTTTCCGCGTCCATACGGACGAAGAGTCGAACCAGACGATTATCTCCGGGATGGGCGAGCTGCACCTCGATATCATCGTCGATCGTATGAAACGCGAGTTCCGCGTCGATGCGAACGTCGGCAAGCCGCAGGTTGCGTACCGCGAGACGATTCGCAAACCCGTCGAGCAGGAGTACAAGTTCGTGCGCCAGACGGGCGGCCGCGGCCAGTACGGACACGTCTACCTGCGAATCGAACCGACGGAGGCAGGTT
Source organism: Woeseiaceae bacterium (assembly GCA_028277265.1). Classification (GTDB taxonomy): domain Bacteria; phylum Pseudomonadota; class Gammaproteobacteria; order Steroidobacterales; family Woeseiaceae; genus UBA1847. The sequence goes on from JANQGP010000497.1 coordinate 3,670, forward strand.
CCGGTTACGAGTTCGTCAACGATATCGTTGGCGGCGTCGTACCGAAGGAGTACGTCCCGGCGGTGGACAAAGGCGTGCAGGACCAGATGGAAAACGGCGTGGTCGCGGGTTATCCGGTCGTCGACTGCAAGGTTACGCTCTACGACGGTTCGTATCACGACGTCGATTCGAGTGAGATGGCGTTCAAGATCGCAGGTTCGATGTGTTTCCGCGAGGGCGCCGCCAAGGCAGACCCGGTGCTTCTCGAGCCGATCATGAAGGTCGAGGTCGTGACGCCGGAAGATTACATGGGAGACGTGATGGGCGACCTCAATCGCCGTCGCGGACTGCCGCAAGGTATGGATGACACGCCGGCGGGCAAGGTGATCCGCGCAGAAGTACCGCTGGCCGAGATGTTCGGCTATGCCACGGACCTTCGCTCGATGAGCCAGGGACGTGCCGTGTACTCGATGGAATTTCAGAAGTATTCAGAAGTGCCGCAGAACGTGGCCGACACTGTTTTGAAGAAGGCGAGCTAAGCGATGTCAAAAGAGAAATTTGAGAGAACGAAACCCCACGTTAACGTTGGCACGATTGGTCACGTTGACCATGGCAAGACGACGCTGACGGCGGCGCTGACGAAGGTGATGGCGGAGCAGCACGGTGGT
>JANQGP010000477.1 GCA_028277265.1 Woeseiaceae bacterium
ACCATAACTTATAACATCCTTATATGGGTCAACAAGCAAATATACACGTGGATGCGCGAGAAACGGCCCGCCGCGCATCGCGGAGGTGGAGATGGACTACGAGGGACTGACAACGGACGACCTGTCCAACGTGGCGGCGCTCAACCGGGCCTGGCTCGATCGCGGCAACCGGCAGGCCGCGGACGAGCGCCTGCCGCCGGCGCACATCGAGCGCCTCGCGGCCGTGCCATTCCTTTGGTTTTCGTTTCGCGAGCACGACGACAGACTTTGGCGGCGCCTGCTCCGGGACGAGCTCCAGGAGGATCTCATCGAGGACACGCCGTTCGACGACGCGAATCTGCGCAACCTGCAAGTTGCGGGGCTTGCGTTTCTCTGGGATCTCGCTCGTCGCAACCCGTACGTGGCAAGGGTCGTCAGCGGCGCAACGCTGGACTGGTGCGACCGGCTGGCACGGTCGACGGCCGCAGGGCTGCTTTGCAGGGCCGGTCACCGCCGGATCATTTGTGAGCGCTTCGCCGCGGACGACGTTCGGCTCGAACGCTTGCGAGAAAGTGGCGCCAGTGTCGATGCGGCATTGCGAGAAGCCACGCAGATGAGCGTGCTGCAGTCACTGCTGATCCAGGCCCGCGACGCTCGCTGCAGTCCTTTGCCGGCGGCGGCGTGCGATCTCAGGCTGCCCGGTATCACAGTCGGAAGAGCGCGGTTACAATACGCCGCCTCATGAAAGCGCTCTCGATCAGAAACCTGACCAAAACCTACGCCAACGGCAACCAGGCACTGAAGGGTATCGACCTGACCGTCGAAGCCGGAGACTTCTACGCCTTGCTGGGTCCGAACGGTGCCGGCAAGACGACGGCCATCGGCATCATCTCGTCGCTCGTCAACAAGTCCGGCGGCACGGTCGAGATCTTCGGCCACGACATCGATACCGAACTCGAAGCCGCGAAGGCCTGTCTCGGCATCGTGCCGCAGGAGATCAACCTGAATCTCTGGGAAACCGTCGGCAACACGGTACGCAACCAGGCGGGCTATTACGGACTCGGCGGCAAGCTCGCCGGCGAGCGCGACGAGAAGTACCTGCGCGCGTTACGGCTCTGGGATCGGCGCGACGATATCGCGCGCTCGTTGTCGGGCGGCATGAAACGCCGGCTGATGATCGCCCGCGCACTCGTGCACGAGCCGCAATTGCTGATCCTCGACGAGCCGACGGCCGGCGTCGACATCGAGATTCGCCGCTCGATGTGGGATTTCCTGCGCGAGATCAACGACGCCGGCACAACGATCATCCTGACGACGCACTACCTCGAGGAGGCCGAGTCCCTGTGTCGCCACATCGCGATCATCGATGAGGGCACGATCATCGAGGATGCGCGCATGAGCGAAGTGCTGCGGCGGCTGCATCGCGAGACGTTCGTGCTGAGCCTGGACCGGCAGCTCGATACGGCGCCCGAGCTCGAAGGGTTCGAGACGCGCGTTCGCGAGGATTGCGAGCTCGAGGTCGAGAAGGGGCAGGAAACGGACATGAACAGCCTGTTCGCGCAGCTCAACGCGCAGGGTATCCACGTGGTGAGCCTGCGCAACAAGGCCAATCGCCTCGAAGAGATGTTCATGCGTCTCGTCGAGAACAAGGGAAGCGACACGTGAACCTGCGACTCAATCTCGTCGCGGCGAAGACGATCGTCCGCAAGGAAATGGTGCGCGTGCTGCGGATCTGGGTGCAGACCATCGTGCCGCCGGCGATCACGATGACGCTGTACTTCATCATCTTCGGCAACCTGATCGGCCGGCGCATCGGCACGATGGACGGTGTTGACTACATGGCCTATATCGCGCCCGGGCTGATCATGATGTCCGTGATCACGAACTCCTACGGCAACGTCGTGTCGTCGTTCTTCGGGGCCAAGTTCGGGCGTCACGTCGAAGAGATGCTGGTTGCGCCGATGTCCTACGCGACGATCATCCTCGGGCACGTCGCCGGCGGCGTGCTGCGAGGGTTGCTGGTGGGCCTGCTCGTTACGTTCATCGCATTGTTCTTCACCGACCTGCAGGTCGCCCATCCGTTCATCATGATTACCATCGTGTTGCTGTCGTCGATCGTCTTTTCGCTGGCCGGCTTCATCAACGCCGTATTCGCAAAGAAGTTCGACGATATCTCGATCGTGCCCACGTTCGTGTTGACGCCCCTGACGTACCTCGGCGGCGTCTTCTACTCGATCTCCCTGCTGCCCGAATTCTGGCAAGGCGTTTCCAAGGCGAACCCGATCCTGTACATGGTGAACGCGTTCCGTTACGGCATCCTCGGCACGTCGGATATCAGCATCGCGCATGCTTACACGATTCTGGTCGTATTCGTCGTCGTGCTGTTTTCGGGATGCATGATCCTGATGAAGCGCGGCGTCGGTATCCGCGAGTAGCCAGGACGCCGCCGCTGCGGGCCTGGCCCGTGGACCGGCGCGTCAACAATGCGCGCAATGAGGGCGAAGATCTAATCGGTGCCGTCGGCGGGAAGCTCGGTGCGTAGCTTCCGCACGGCCACGAGCAGGCAGTTCGGCCCCGCGTGTACGCCGAGTGCCGGCCCCATTCCGGTCATCGTGACCTTCGTGACCCCGGGCCTCAGCTCCGCGAGCCGGTCACGAAGCGATTCGGCGTCCTCCTGGCACATCGCGTGGCCGATGCCGATCTCGACGGCGCCGTCGGGTATGCGTTTCGCAACGTAGCGCGCGAAGCGCTTCACGCGGTTGCGGCGGCCGAACAACGCGCCGCTCAACGTGACCTTGCCATCCTCGCGCGTATAGATGATCGGCATGAGCCGCAGAAGGTCGGTAATCGTCTTGACCCACCGCGGCAGCCGGCCGCCGCGCACGGAGAAGCGCAGGTCCTCGAGAATCGCGTAACAGGTCGTTACCGGTATTGCCGCGTGCACTGCCGCCAGCGCCTCGTCGACGCTGCGGCCTTCCTCGGCCATTTCAGCGGCCATGACGGCAAGCTGGCCCTGCCCGAGCGAGGCATTGCGGGTGTCGACGACGTGAATCCTACCGGGTGCGTCGACGCGTTCCGCCGCGAGCCGGGCCGCTTCGTAAGTGCCGCTCGCGACACTGGTCAGGTTGATCGAGATGACGTCGTCGAAATGGCTGGCGAGAAACTGGAACTGTCGGCGGAAGTCGCCGGGCGCAGGCTGCGAGGTCGTCGGATGATGCGGGTTGCGTTCGAGCTCCTCGTAGAACTCGTCGATCGTAATGCTGACCTTGTCGAGGTAGCCGTGATCGCCGAACTGGATTCGACAGGGCACCATGTGGATATCGAGCCGCTCCATGTCGGCATCGGTGATATCGGCCCCCGAATCGGCGATGACCGCGAAGCGGCGCTTGCCGTCGTGTGTCGCGTGCTGCTGGCGATGCATGTCGTCGGCTTTCTCCGCCGAGACCTCGCCGAAACGGCGTGCCGTCTCGAACACGGTTTCGGGGTCGTCCACGTGGATGTGGACCTTTGCCTTGCGCTTGGTGCCGGCCAGCACGACCGAGTCGCCGAGTTCGGCGAGCGCCTCTCGCAGCTTGCGGCGGTTGATGTCGGTACCCGTGACCATGCACTCGGTGCAGAACCGGTACTGCGACGCGTTGTCGGCCTCGGCAAACTCGATCGGCGCCTCGGTGTCGTGCGCGAACGAGGTGTCGGGCAGAGGCTCGATCGAACCGTCGCGGAAATACCGGGCCATTCCGGCCACGAGCTCGGTGAAACCCTTGGCGCCGGCATCGACGACCCCTGCTTTGCGCAAGACCTCCAGCTGGTTCGGTGTGTTGGCGAGTGCCGCTTCGACCTTCTCGAGCGCGGTATCGATGACCGCCGGGAACTCTCCTTCGCGAACGGCGCCGGTCTGGTGCCCGATGCTCTCTGCGAACGCGCTGATCACCGAGAGAATCGTACCCTCGCGCGGTTTCGAGAGGGCGTCATGCGCATACTCGTTACCCGTTGCGACCGCCTCGCCGAAGGTGTAAGTCGTAAAGCGCGACAGCTCGCCGGCCGCATCGCTCATTCCCTGGAAAAACTGGGCGACGATGGCTCCCGAATTGCCGCGAGCGCCGTCGAGCAGCGCATCCGCGACTGCGGCGAGTGTGGTGCCGAGGTGTTTCTCGCCGGGCCTCGCCAGCACGGGCAGGGCCGAACCGAGCGAAAGACTCAGGTTGGTGCCCGTATCGCTGTCCGCGACCGGAAATACGTTGATACGATTGAGCAGTTCCTGCTCGGCAAGCACGCGGTGAATGCCTGACGTCAGCGCTACCGCCAGCGCGTCGCCGTCGAGGTACTTGGCAATCGGTGCAGGCACTAGTCGCGGGGCAGGAGAAAGTTGATGCCGTTCTGGCTGAGCACGACGCCTTCCGGCGTGATGCTCTGCACGCGCGGACCCTCGCTGAGGACCGAGCCTTCCTTGTACTTCGCCATGTTGATGAAGACGAATCGGTCCGCCGGAGACTCGCTGTAGACGTGCACGTCGACATGCAGTGTGGGCAACGTCAGCATGCCGTTCGCAATGACTTCCTGCGCGGTCGGAAGCGCGAGCGGATTGGTGGGCTCGCTCGACGCTGGTCCGGGTCCGGCCGTCGCTGCAGCAGGCGCCGGGGAAAGGGCTTCGGCGGCAACGGGTTCCTCGCGCGGCAGCGTCGCCTGTTTCGCTGCGGCGATCTCGGCGGCGAACTGCCGTTGCGGCGATGCTTCGACCTGCGACTCGTCGGCGACCGTCGCAACCGGCTCCGGCGCAGGCACCCGGACCGCCGGCGGTACCGAGGGACGCATCAACAGTCCGGCGACCACCACGATATTGACCAGCAGCAGCACCGCGAGGACCCATAGCCACCGCGGCGGGCCTTCGTCTCCGGCACTGACGGGGACGTTCGCGAATTCGGCCGAACCCTGTTGCTGACGGTCCGATTCCGATTTCTTCAAGGCGTCGAGTATGAAAGACATCCGCTGGCTGAACCTCCAAATACTATGTCAACAGGCTGCTAGTCCCGGGCGAGGCGAGGTGTCGACAGTCGCGGCGTGCCTTCGACTGCGAGCAGGGAGTTGATGATGATCTGCGTTTGTTGCCCGGCGAGCCCGTCGACGTCGAGCCGGTGATCGCGCTGGAACAAACGAACGGTTTCCTCGAGTTCCGCATCGAACAGCTCGCTGCCGGAGTCGCTGCTGGCATAGCGCTGGTCGATCGCGGCCAGGCTGTTGCGCAGCCACGCGACAGCGGGCCCGTTTGCCCCGCGTCCGAGCGCCGCGGCAGCTTCGGTCGGCGGGCGCCACAACAACATGAATTCGCCGAACCATGCGTCAATGATGTCCGACGCGGGGTGTGTGACCCGGACTCCGCCGATTGACAGTTCGGCCACGTCGTCGATGAGCGCGGTCAGAACGACTTGGTGGCGATCTCCGTCGTCGTCGACGAGGGTCAGCACCGCGGGCCGGTCCATTCGTCGCAGGCCCGTCCACGAGCCTCGCTGGAACAGGCAGTACAGCCCGGCGTCAAGTGCCTGCGCACACGCGGTCCTGCCGCCGGTCGCGTACTCGAGACCCCAGGTCTCGAACAGTGTCGCCATCGCAAAGTCGGTGCCTGTCAACTCATCGGCCAGCTCAAGTTGTTCCTGAAGGCTCGGCAGGGCCGGTTCCTCGACCACTTCCTCGACCGGCGGTTCCGACGAAAGCTCGGCGACGGGTTCCGGTTCCGGATCGGCCGGAGCTGCCTCGACCACCGCGGCCTGAACCGGCTCGACCGGCTCCTGCTGCTGCACGATCGACCATACCGTTGCGCCGATCACCGCAATGCCGGCCACACCGGCAGCGACCGCGAATCGACGCGACCAGGGTGACGACGAGAGTTCGCCGTGCACCTCGGCCGCGGCCTGGCGAATCATCCGGGCATTGATACGTCGCGACTCCCGCGCATAGGCGCCGAGCAATGCGCGGTCGCAGATGACGTTGACGAGGCGCGGCACGCCCTGCGAAAGGCGGAAGACTTCCCTTTTCGCGCCGCCGTCGAAGACCTCGCCAATAGCACCGGCGACCTTGAGGCGATGCTCGATGTAACTCGCGGTCTCATCACGCGACAACGGCTCGAGGTGATAACGCGCGGTAATGCGTTGCGCCAGCTGCCTCAGGTCCGTGCGGCCCAACAGCTCGCGCAATTCGGGCTGGCCGATCAGGATGATCTGCAACAGCTTCTGTTTGGCGGTCTCGAGGTTGGTCAGCAACCGCACCTGCTCCAGCACGGCGGGCGCGAGATTCTGCGCTTCGTCGACAACGAGAATCGTGCGGCGGCCTTCGGCATGCGCCTTGAGCAAGTGGCGATTCAGCGCGTCGGTCAGCGCCTTGATGCTGCCTTTGTTGTGCGTCACCTCGATGTGCAGCTCTTCGCAGATCGTGGCAAGAAACTCGATGACGGACAGCTGCGGGTTGAGTACGACCGCGACGTCCGCGTTGTCGGGCATGCGATTCAGCAGGAGGGACCGGACCAGCGTCGTTTTGCCGGTGCCGACTTCGCCGGTCAACTGAATGAAGCCGCCGCTTTCCGTGACGCCGTAAACGAGGTGTGCGAGCGCTTCACCATGCCGCTCACTCAGGAACAGGTAACGCGGATCGGGCGTTATCGAAAACGGTTTCTCGTGCAGGCCGAAAAAACTGGTGTACATCGCTCCATGCCGGACTACGGGCGAACGTCCGATTCTACCCTAGCAGCCTGTTGAAGAAGTAGTTTGGGGCTCAGCGCGCTTCACCGGCGATCGAGTGTCCGTGCGCGCCCGAGCACGTCCGTGCCGAAGCGGTCGCGAATCCGGTCGATCGTATCGTCGATCGCGCTCGTGGCATCGCCGGCTGCAAACAGGTCCGGCTGCCCGGCCGGCACGAGATCGCTGCCGCCGACGCCGAGCAGACGAATCCGGGCGCCCGGATTGCGATTCAGCCAAGTGCGGAGCAGGTCGCGCGCAATGGCAAACATCGAGTCGGTCCCGTTGACGGCGGGCCGGATCCTGCGCTGGCGCGTATACGTCCTGAAGTCGGATTGGCGAATCTTGATCTGCACGGTACCCGCCGCCAGGCCGGCTTTTCGCAGCCGCCTCGCGGTGCGCTCGGTCAGGCGCAGCAGCGCACGCTCCAACTGCGGGCGCGTGGCGAGATCCTGATCGTAGGTTTGCTCCGCGCTGATCGACTTTTCCTCGCGTGACGGTGTGACCGGGCGGTCGTCCATACCCGAGGCGCGCTCGCGGGTCCTACGTGTGTAGCGGCCGAAAACGGGCTCGAGGACGCTATCGGGCGCTTCTCGCAGATCCCGAACCGTCCGAATACCGGCCGGTTCGAGACGTTTCAGCGTCTCTCGGCCGATGCCCGGGATGACCGCTGCAGGGAGCGGGTCGAGGCGGGCCGCGTAGTGCTCCGGGTAGACGATCGTCAGCCCGTCGGGTTTGTCGAGATCGGACGCGATCTTCGCGACGAGCTTGTTGCGCGCAACGCCGACGGATGCGGTCAGCGACGTCGTCTCTTGTACGCGCTGCTTGATCGTCGCGGCGATCTCCTCCGGCGCGCCGAACAGGGCCTCGCTTGCCGTCACGTCGAGAAACGCCTCGTCGAGGGACAGGCCTTCCACGAGCGGCGTGATGTCGCGAAAAATTGCGAACACCTGTTTCGACACTTTGCTGTAATGCGCCATGCGTGGCCGCACCCTCAGGAGGTGCGGGCAGCGTCGCATCGCATCACGCATCGGCATCGCCGAGCGCACACCGAACTGCCGCGCTTCATAGCTGGCTGCCGCCACGACGCCGCGATTCGTCGTGCCACCGACGGCCAGCGGTTTGCCGCGCAGTTCAGGATTGTCGCGCTGTTCTACCGACGCATAGAAAGCGTCCATGTCGACGTGAAGAATGCTGCGCGATGCGCCCACCGGTTACTGGCCACGCGCCACGATATATCGGGCCAGCCACTCGAGCGGCGATGCGGCGGCGCCGAAGCGCTCGAGCTGCATGAGCGCCTGCGCGAGCAGTTCGTCACAGCGCGCCCGGGACGCCTCGACGCCGAACAGCGACGGGTACGTGGCCTTGCCCAGTTTTTCGTCGGACCCCGATGGCTTGCCGATGACCTGTGTTTCGCCCACGACGTCGAGTATGTCGTCTTTGATCTGGAACGCGACACCGACGAGACGGCCGAAATCGTCGAGCGCCCGCACATGCTCGCGGTCGAGATCGTCGCTGAGCAGGCAGGCGGACATGATGCACGCATGAATCAGGGCGCCCGTCTTGAGCGAATACATCTGTTCGAGTTCATCCGCCGACAGCGTCCGGCCTTCGGCCCA
>JANQGP010000484.1 GCA_028277265.1 Woeseiaceae bacterium
GGTACGACCTTCTACGTCATGGAGTACGTCGAGGGCCGCATATTCTGGTCACTGGATCTGCCGGGTCTGGAACCGGACGAGCGGGCGGCGATCTACGACGACGTCAATTCGACCCTGGCACAACTGCACAACACGGACTACCAGGCACTCGGCCTGGAGGACTTCGGCGCACCGGGCAACTATTTCGAGCGCCAGATATCGCGGTGGACCGGCCAGTACCGCGCCTCAGAGACAGCGCGTATCGATGCCATGGATCAGCTGATCGACTGGCTGCCCGCGAACATACCGGCCGATGACTCGGCGAGTATCGTCCACGGTGACTATCGTCTCGACAACCTCGTTCTGCACCCCAGCGAACCGAAAGTCATCGCCGTGCTGGACTGGGAACTCTCGACCATCGGCCACCCGCTGGCGGATTTCACGTACCACCTGATGGCATGGCAGATGCCCGAGATCGGTATCGGCTCGGTCGGGCTGGCCGGCAAACCGCTGGCCGACCTCGGCATCCCGTCCACGGATCACTATACGGCGTCGTATTGCGAGCGGACCGGCCGCGACGGGATACCCGACCGCGATTTCTGTGCGGCGTACAATTTCTTCCGGCTGGCCGCTATCCTGCAGGGCATTGCGGGGCGCGTTCGTGACGGCACGGCGGCGAGCGCGCACGCAACCCAGGCTGTGCAAGCCGTGCAACCGCTGGCAGACTTGGGATGGAAGTACGCCCGCAAGCACGGATGATGCATGCCTCTTGAATACGACAAGCTCCTGTCGACGGTCGAGCTGGACCTGCCGTTCAGCTACACCGATGCCGATACGATGCTGTACGCGCTCGCAATCGGCATGGGACGTGATCCTGTCGACACGCGGGAGCTTTCCTACGTGTACGAGCAGGGTGAACCGCTCAGGACCGTGCCGACGATGGCGACAGTGCTGGTTCCCGACATGTTCCCCAGGGGCCTGGGCTGGGACTACGCCCGGATCCTACATTCGGAACAGCGCCTGTCCCTTTACCGGCCGCTGCCGCCGGCCGCGGATCTCAGGATCAACAAACGCGTCGTGGATGCCTTCGATCGAGGCCCGAAACTCGGCGCACTCGTGCTGCTCGAAGCCGAAGGCAGGCTCGCGAGCGACGATACCGTGTTGTTCACGATGGGCTGCACGGTCCTCGCGCGCGGCGACGGCGGCTTTGGCGGGCCGCGCGGCAAGGGCATTCCGCCGCATCGGGTACCGCGTCGCGAGCCCGACCTGAGTTGCGACATCGGGACCCGGGAGGACCAGGCGTTACTGTACCGCCTGACGGGAGACCGAAATCCCTTGCACGCGGATCCGGCCCGCGCAAGGGCGGTCGGATACGACCGTCCGATTCTGCACGGACTGTGCACGTTCGGCGTGGCCTGTAATGCCGTATTGCAAACGATCTGCGGCTACGACTACACGCTGATCGAGCAGTTCGACGCGCGATTCTCCGCGCCCGTGATGCCGGGTGATACGATAACGACCGATATGTGGCAGGATGGCAACGTGGTGAGTTTCAGCTGCACGGTCAAGGAACGCGACGAGGTCGTGTTGCGCAACGGCAAGTGCACGTTGAGAGCGTAGGGAGAGGGATCGATGTCCGAGCGGGTCAGAATCAGCATCGAGGGGCACGTGGCCGAGGTCATGCTCGACCGGCCCGACAAGATGAACGCCCTCGATGTTGCGATGTTCGAGGCGCTCGATGCCGCGGCGCGGAAGCTGCACTCGAAACAGGGCGTGCGTGCCGTGGTTCTCCACGGTGCCGGCGAGAATTTCTGTGCGGGCATGGACGTAACCGTCTTTTCCGAGGGTGGTCCGGAAGCCGTGAAGACCTTGCTTGCGCCGGTCGGGGGCTCGGTCGCGAACCTGGCCCAGCGGGCCGGCTATGCGTGGCGCGAGTTACCGGTCCCCGTCGTCTGCGCGCTGCGTGGCGTGACGTTCGGCGGCGGCTTCCAGATAGCCGCAGGGGCGGATCTGCGAATCGCGGCGCCCGGGACGCAGTTCTCCATTATGGAATCCAAATGGGGCATCATTCCCGACATGGCGATCAGCACGACGCTTCGCGGCATCGTGCCTCCCGATCGCATCAAGGAACTCGCATGGACCGGCCGCATATTCGATGCAGAGGAAGCGATCGGGCTCGGCCTGCTGACGGCGATCGAGGACGATCCCCTGTCCGCCGCGAGGGCCGTTGCCGAGGCCTGCGCCGAGCGCTCACCCGAGGCCGTTCGGGGCGTCAAAAGGCTCGTGAACGAGGCCTGGAACATGCCCGAGCAGGATGCGCTTGCGCTCGAGGCCCGGATTCAGACGGGATTGCTGGGGTCGCGAAACCAGCGCGAGGCGGTGCTCGCCAATATCGAGCGCCGGAGCCCCGAATTTGCGGATTGAATCCCGTTTTTCGGAGGAACTTTGCTTTCAATGTTTGCTCAAATCAGGTGTTCCGGAACGGTTGATGAAGGATTGAATTGATCGCTCGAATTGGCATAGGCCTCTTTCTGCTATTCGCCCTCACCGGCGGCGCGGTTGCGCAATGGGCGGATTACCCCGCCGGCCCGATAGACTCCAAGACCCAGCGGACCCAGTCCAAGGCCGAAACGCTTTATGTGCGCGGCGACTACACGCGTGCGCTTTTCATCTACGAGAAAGAACTCGCCGTAAAGGGTGACAAGTACGCCCAGTACATGACCGGGTACATGCATCTGATGGGGCAGGGCGTGCCGGCCGATCCGGTGGCGGCCTCCGCGTGGTATCGCCTGGCCTCGGAACGCAATTCGCCCGAGTTCATCGCCGTTCGCGATCAGCTGTTGCGGACGATGAACGATGGGCAGCGCGCTCGCTCGGATGAACTGTACGTTGCTCTGCGCAAGGAGTTGAGCGACGTCGTTTTGATCATGAACCTGCTGCTTGCCGATCTGAAGCGCCTCGATGAGCGCCTGACCGGGTCACGGCTTGGCGGTTCGAGCAGCGCCGTCCTCATCATCGATCCGCAAACCGGCATTCCGATCTCCGCCGATCACTACGAGAGCCGGATTCGTTCTATTGCGCAGACGCGCCTCGATTTCCTGACCGCGCGCCTCGATATCGACGAACTCGATGTCGACCTTTCCAAGGAACAGGTCAGCTCGCTTCGGGAGCGTATCGACGACTACCTGTCCGTCGTGGATGACGACGGCGACGTGTTCGTCGATTCCCGATAGGACCGGGCTCCGGGTTCGAGGCCGACGCTCAGGATCGCCGGGAACTCAGCAACAATCTTCTCGCCGACGGCGGCATCGCCGTGGAACCATTTCGGCACCCAGTTCAGGGAACCCATGATGGCGTTGCCCGTCATACGCACGTCGCAGGGCGCGATGCTGCCGTCTTCGATGCCGCGCTCGAGTACCGCTTCGAAACGCGCGCTGTGCCGCCGCGAGATTTCGAGGATCTCGTCGCGATGCTCCCGTTCGAGCGACGGGATCTCCGACATGATCGCGATCGGCCCTCGCTCACCCGTCATGACCTCGAGGTGGTACCTGAGGTAGCGTCGCACGATGTCGAGGCCGTTCCGGCCGTCCGCGATCGCACGATCCAGCGCCTCGCGGCCGACATCGCCGGCGCGCAGGTAGCACAGGTAGACGAGTTCTTCCTTGTTGCGGACGTAATAATAGAGCGCGGCATCCGTGAGTCCGAGGATGTTGGCGACGTCCTTCAGCGAACTGCCGCTGTAGCCCTTCTCGTTGAAGCAGCGGGCCGCGGCGCGCAGCATGCGGTCTTTTTGCAGTTCCCAGCGGGTTTCGGACGCTTTCCTAGCCATGTTTTGCGGGCTCGTCACTTGAGTCGAGGCCCATTCTGCATTATTTTAATCCGGATTAAAATTCTTGACAGGGTTTTCGTATGAGTACGGCAGCCAGCGATGTGCCGCGCGCCGCGGGCAGCAGCGACACCGCACCGTTACGTTTCGTCACAGCGGCATCGTTGTTCGATGGCCACGACGCGGCCATCAACATCATGCGCCGCCTGATCCAGGCCCAGGGTGTCGAGGTCGTGCACCTCGGTCACAACCGCAGTGTCGACGACATCGTGCGAGCGGCGATCCACGAGGACGCCGACGGAATCGCGGTGAGTTCCTACCAGGGCGGACACAACGAGTTCTTCCGCTACATGGTGGACCGGCTGCGCGAACTCGGCGCCGGTCACATCAAGGTGTTCGGCGGAGGAGGCGGAACGATCACGCCCGAGGAGATCAAGGCGCTGATGGAGTATGGCGTCGAGCGAATCTATCACCCGCACGACGGCATGGAGCTCGGGCTCGAGGCCATGATCGCCGATCTCGTCGAGCGTACGCAGTCGGGTCGCAGGGCGACACGGGTGCCGGTCGCATCGGAATCTGCCGTCGATGTTGCGGCGATGATCTCGGCAATCGAGGAGGGCGTATTCGACGAAGCCGAGCTGGCCGCATTGCGCAAGGAATGGCGGGTCAGGGCCGGGCGCGTGCCGGTCATCGGCATTACGGGTACGGGCGGCGCGGGCAAGAGCAGTGTCACGGACGAGATACTTAATCGCTTTCTCGCGAGCTTCCCCGACAAACGCATCGCGGTACTCGCGGTCGACCCCACACGGCGCCGCACGGGCGGCGCGTTACTGGGCGACCGGATTCGCATGAACTCGCTGCGCTCCGAACGAATCTACATGCGCTCGATAGCGACGCGCCGGCAGCACCTGGCAACGAGCGAGATGCTCGGCGATCACATCGCCTTTTTGAAAGCACAGGGCTTCGACCTGGTCATTGTCGAGACAGCCGGCATCGGGCAGAGCGACAGCGAGATCGTCGACATGGTCGACTACTCCGTGTACGTGATGACCAGCGAGTACGGTGCGGCGAGTCAACTCGAGAAGATCGACATGCTCGACTTCGCGGACCTCGTCGTATTGAACAAGTACGACAAGCGCGGTGCCGAAGACGCGTTGCGCGACGTGCGCAAGCAGTGGAAGCGCAATCGCCTCGAGTTCGAGCTTCCGGACGACGACGTGCCGGTGTACCCGACGATCGCGAGTCAGTTCAATGACCCGGGCGTCAGCTGGATGTTCGCGGAGCTGTGTCGGCGTGTTGCCGGGAAGGTCGGTCTCGATAGTGGCGCCTGGACGCCCGACATCGACACGTCGATCCGCGAACCGCGTTCGACGGCCATGATCCCGGGCGCACGCGTCCGGTATCTCGCCGAAATCGCCGAGCAGGGGCGCGGTATCAACGAGCGCGTCGAAACGCAGGCCGGGATTGCGAGCCGGGCCCGGCATGTTTACGAATCGCTGCGTCTGCTCGACGACCCGAAGTTGCCGGCGGCCCTGGATACCTACGAGTCCGATGCGCTGACGGACGCCGGCGATCGAAGCCTGACCCTGCTCCGGCAGCGTTACCAGGAGGCTATTGGCGACCTGGACCCCGAGTCGCTGACGCTGTTGCGTGAATGGCCGGGGCGCCGGGAGGGCGTGCGGTCCGAGCGGTACAGCTACACGGTTCGCGGCCGGGAGATCACGGGCAACAACTACCGTGAGTCATTGAGCCACCAGAAGATCCCGAAAATTGCGGCGCCCGATTTCGAGGACTGGGGCGAGCTGCTGCGGTTTCTCCAAAAGGAAAACCTGCCCGGCGCCTACCCTTACACGGGCGGCGTCTATCCTTACCGGCGCCTCGGCGAAGACCCGACACGGATGTTTGCCGGTGAGGGGACGCCGGAGCGTACCAATCGCCGCTTCCACTATCTGTCCCTGGGCCAGCCGGCTGCACGATTGTCGACGGCATTCGATTCCGTGACGCTCTACGGTGAGGACCCGCACAAGCGCCCCGACATCTACGGCAAGGTCGGCAATTCCGGGGTCTCGATCGCAACGGTCGACGACATGAAGAAGCTCTATTCCGGCTTCGACCTCTGCGCACCGACGACATCGGTGTCGATGACGATCAACGGGCCCGCGCCGATGATCCTCGCCTTCTTCATGAACACGGCGATTGATCAGCAGGTCGAGAAGCACCTGCGGGAAACCGGCGGCTGGGACGCCGCTCGGAAAAAGATCGACGCGTACTTCGCGAACCGCGCCCGGCCGAGATACGAGGGCGGCCTGCCCGAAGGCAACGACGGTCTCGGGCTCGGCCTGCTCGGCGTGTCCGGCGAACTGGTGGTCGATGCCCGGACCTACGCGAGGATCCGCGAGGAGACGCTGGCGAGCGTGCGCGGCACGGTGCAGGCCGACATTCTCAAGGAAGACCAGGCGCAGAACACCTGTATCTTCTCCACCGAGTTCGCGATGAAGATGATGGGTGACGTGCAGGAGTATTTCATCGAAAACAACGTACGCAATTACTACAGCATCTCGATCAGCGGCTACCACATCGCCGAAGCGGGTGCGAACCCGATCAGCCAGCTCGCCTTTACGTTATCGAACGGGTTCACGATCGTCGAGTACTACCTTGCGCGCGGCATGAACATCGATGATTTCGCACCGAACCTGAGCTTCTTCTTCTCCAACGGTATGGACCCCGAGTACACGGTGATCGGGCGGGTGGCGCGGCGTATCTGGGCTCGCGCCATGCGCGAGCGCTATGGTGCAAGTGCGCGCTCGCAGATGCTCAAGTACCACGTACAGACCTCGGGCCGCAGCCTGCACGCGCAGGAGATCAGTTTCAACGATATCCGCACGACCTTGCAGGCGCTCTACGCGCTGTTCGACAATTGCAACAGCCTGCACACGAATGCCTTCGACGAAGCGATTACGACGCCGACTGAACAGTCGGTGCGCCGCGCGGTCGCGATCCAGATGGTCATCTCCCAGGAGCTGGGTCTGAACTACTGCGAGAACCCGTGGCAAGGCTCTTTCATCATCGATGAGCTGACCGATCTCGTCGAGGAGGCCGTCTACCAGGAGTTCGAGCGTATTTCCGAACGGGGCGGCGTGCTCGGCGCAATGGATACGATGTATCAGCGCGGCAAGATCCAGGAAGAGAGCCTGTACTACGAGAGCATGAAGCACGACGGTTCGCTGCCGCTCATCGGCGTGAACACGTTTCTGCCCAAGGAAGGACAAGAGGACGAAGTGCACGACCTCGAGCTGATACGCTCGAGCGAGGTCGAAAAGGGCGACCAGATTCGCAACGTCCGCGCGTTCCGCGATGCTCATGCCGAAACGGGTGAGGCCGCACTCGGACGGCTTCAGCAGGTTGCCCGCGAGCGCGGCAACGTGTTCGCGGAACTGATGGAGACCGTGAAGTCGAATTCCCTGGGCCGCATTTCCGGCGCGCTCTACGACGTTGGCGGTGAATACCGCCGTAACATGTAAGGGAGAGCCTCTCGTGAGCGAGATTGTCAGGTACGAACGACACGGTGCCGTGGCCGTCATTACGCTGAGCCGGCCGGACAGCATGAATTCGTTCGATACGGCGCTGAGGGCGGCCGTTGTCGAAGAGTTTGCCCGGGCACGGGACGACGAATCCGTGCGCGTGGTCGTGTTCACCGGGGAGGGCCGCTGCTTTTCGGCAGGCGCGGACTTGAAGGCCGGTATCGATCGGGACGTCGAGACGATTCTCCAGACGGAATACCGGCCGATCCAGGAAGCCATCGCGAGTATTCCGAAACCCGTGATCGCCGCGGTACCGGGATCGGCCGCGGGCATCGGCTTCTCGATGGTCTTGCAGTGCGATCTCGTACTGATGGCGGACAACGCGTTTTTGCTGTCACCGTTTACGACGATCTCCCTGGTGCCCGACGGCGGTCTCAACTGGATGCTGGTCCGTCAACTCGGTTACCGCCGTGCCTTTCAGCTCAGCGTGGAAACCGAACGCATTTCCGCGGCACGTTGTGTCGAACTCGGTCTCGCCAACAAGGCGGTGCCTGCGGAGAGCCTGCAGCAAGCGGCGCTGGACTGGGCGCAGGCGCTTGCGAAGCGCGCGCCGCTGTCGCTCGCGGCGACGAAGAAAGCCATGCGCTTCGCCGCGGACAATGACTGGGCCGCTTCCTACGATCTCGAAGCGAGGCTCCAGGGTGAGCTGCTCGGCAGCGAGGACAATCAGGAAGGCATCGACGCGTTCTTCGAGAAACGCGAACCGGACTTCAAGGGCAGGTAAGCAGATGGACAGGACTATCTTCGACGAAGAGCACGAGATGTTCCGCGATTCGGTGCGGAGCTTTTTCACGAACGAAATTCAGCCGCATGGCGAGCGCTGGCGAGAACAGGGTATCGTGGACCGCGAGGCCTACCTGAAGGCGGGCGAGCAGGGTTTGCTGTGCATGTGGGCCGACGAGCAGTACGGCGGCGCCGGTGTTTCGGACTTCCGCTACGAGCAAATCCTGATGGAAGAGAACGCGCGCCATGGCGACAGTGGTTTCTTCCTGTGGCTGCACAGCAGGCTGGTCGGGCCGTACCTGGACGTATTCGGTACTGCGGAACAGAAAGCGCGCTGGTTACCGAAGTGCGTTTCGGGGGAGAGCATCCTCGCCGTCGCGATGACGGAACCCGGCGCCGGCAGCGATGTTTCCGGAATCCGGACACGTGCCGAGGACAAGGGCGACCACTACCTGCTCAATGGTTCCAAGACCTTCATTTCGAACGGCATCCTCGCCGACCTCGTCATCGTTGCCGCGCGCACGGAAAAGGACAACCCGTACGGCCTGAGCCTGCTCGTGGTCGAACGCGGCATGGACGGTTTCGAGCGCGGCGACAATCTCAAGAAGCTGGGCCTCAAGAGCCAGGACACGGCGGAACTCTTTTTCAACAACGTCAAGGTGCCGAAAGAGAACCTGCTTGGCCAGGAGGGTCGCGGCTTCTATCACCTCATGCACAGCCTCGTCGAGGAGCGGCTGCTTGCCGCCGTCGGCTTCACTGCGAATGCCGAGGCCGCGTACGACGTCACGATGGAGTACATCAACGAGCGCCGCGCGTTCGGCCAGCCGATCGCGGATTTCCAGAATACGCGCTTCAAGATGGCGTCGATGCGGACTGAACTCGACGTTGCAAACGCGTTCGTGGACAAGTGCGTGTTGATGCACAACGACGGCAAACTGTCGGCGGAGGATGCCGCGAAAGCGAAGTTGTTCACGAGTGAGGTCGAAGCCCGGGTGACCGATGAATGCGTGCAGTTGCACGGTGGCAACGGCTACATGGAAGAGTACGCGGTGTGCAGGATGTATGCGGACGCGAGAGTCTCGCGCATCTATGCGGGCACGTCGGAGATCATGCGGGAGATCGTCGCGCGTTCGCTCGGGCTCGATCCTCGCAGGAAGCGCAAGATGCCTGAGCAGGACGCGGCATAGACACGATGCGTGCGGCGTTCATCGGTCTCGGTGTCATGGGCTACCCGATGGCCGGGCATCTTGCCAGGAGCGGCCACGATACCGTCGTCTACAACAGGACCACGGCCAAGGCCGATGCCTGGGTTGCGGAGTACGGTGGCGCCGGTGCTGCGACGCCCAAAGCGGCGGCGTCCGGGTCGGATATTGCGTTCCTGTGCGTCGGCAACGACGACGATGTCCGCGACGTCGTCTATGGCGACGACGGTATTCTCGAGGGCATGCGCGATGGCGGTATCGTCGTGGACCACACGACGGCATCGGCCGCGGTCGCGCGCGAGATCCACGCGCATGCGGCGAAGCGGGGTGTCGGTTTTCTCGACGCGCCCGTATCGGGCGGCCAGGCAGGCGCCGAGAATGGCCAGTTGACCGTCATGGTCGGCGGCGATCGGGACGTATTCGATCGCGCGGGCCCGGTCGTCGATAGCTATGCGCGCGCGATCACGCTGATCGGCCCGGCCGGCTCCGGGCAACTGGCGAAGATGGTCAACCAGATCTGCATTGCCGGCATCGTCCAGGGCCTGGCCGAAGGACTCCATTTCGCCGAACGGGCCCAACTCGACCCGGCGGTGGTCATCGAGTCGATTTGCAAGGGTGCCGCCCAGTCCTGGCAAATGGAAAATCGCTGGGAGACCATGGTGGCCGGTGAGTTCGACTTCGGTTTCGCGGTCGACTGGATGCGCAAGGATCTGGCGCTTGCGCTCGAGGAGGCCCGCCGCAACGGCGCGCGACTCGAGCTCGCCGAACTCGTGGATCGCTACTACGCCGAGGTGCAGGCCATCGGCGGAAACCGCTGGGACACGTCCAGTCTGATCGCACGCCTCAAAAACGTGTAGAATTCAAAAGAAAACCGGGGACGGTATACCGTCCCTCGTATTTCCACAGGGGTGGCCGCAAGGCCTGAGATCCGTAACGGGAACCCTTAGAACCTGATCCGGTTAATGCCGGCGTAGGAAGGGAATCATGAAAAAACTGTCTTTCGCGCAACGCGTGTTTGCGCTTCTCCTGATTTGTACGACTGCGGCTTCCGCTGAGGAAGTCATCGATGAAATCGTCGTTACCGCGGACTTTCGCACGCGGCCGGCGAGCGAGATCGCCGGCAGTGTCAGCGTAATCGATGCGTCGTTCATCGAGCAGGCCTCGACACAGCATTTCGAGGAACTCGTCAACGCCGTGCCGAATCTGAACTGGTCGGGGGACGGACACCGCGCCCGCTACTTTCAGATACGCGGCGTCGGCGAGCTCGAGCAGTACCAGGGTGCTCCGAATCCCTCTGTCGGATTCCTGATCGACGATATCGACTTCAGTGGCATCGGGACCGTCGCCACGGTATTCGATGTGGAGTCGGTGGAGGTCCTTCGCGGGTCACAGGGCAGTCGCTACGGCGCCAACGCCCTGGGCGGTCTCATCTACATGCGGAGCGCGGTCCCGTCGGCGGATCGGGATGGCCGCCTGCAGTTGATGCTGGGCGACGATGATACCCGCTCGATCGGCCTCGCGTTCGGTGGCAGCCTGGACGGGAACGAGCACGTCCTGTTTCGCGTAAGCGCTCACGATCACGAAAGCAACGGCTTTCGCGATAACCCGTTCCT
>JANQGP010000492.1 GCA_028277265.1 Woeseiaceae bacterium
TGCAGTTCGCAGTCGCGCACGAAACCGTATTCCGCGCTCGTCGACCACGTGTAGCGAAACGCCAGTTGCAGATCGTGGTTGATTTCCTCGAAACACAGCTTGTTTCCCAGCGTGTTCTTGTAGAGGTTGGAACTGCTCGAGTAACGATCGTGTTGCTCGCGATTGAACGGTTCCCAGTAATACAGATTGCCGCCCTTGCGAATACGCAGGATCGTCTTCGGTCCCGTGTGACGGGCGCTGTCGTGCAGCTTGTCCACCGTCACGTAGGGAAACAGGGCCGTCTCGGGTGACACGCGACCCGCGGTCAGGCCGCCGGTTGAAGAGACGAACAGCCAGTGATCATCGGCGGAAATCACGCTGACGAAGAACGGGTTCATACGTTCGACATTCCGGATGACGAAATGCCGCTCGCCGGCGAAGTCGAGGAACTCCCCGTCGCTCGGGGCGAGTTCCGGTGGCATCTCGGAAGAAACGACGCTATTCATGCAAAACCACCTTACCGAACAGACCGGCATCGATGTAGCCCCGGTCCTTGGGCCCGGTCGGTACCGATTCCGAGCCGATGAAGTTCTCGCGGAGCTCACTGCCGTCGTTGTCGCAATAAGCGACCATCAGCCCGAGGACCTTGCCCGCCGTCAGCCGGACGGGTTCGTTCTCGTCCGAGTCGTCTACGTAGCCGTCGTCGTAGATTTCGATGGCAACTTCCCAGATGACTTTGTCGCCCTCCTGCCGCCAGCGGCTTTCCGTGTGGTCGGTATACTCGCGCTTTGCACCGTCCGTGCCGATGTCTATCGCCCTGTTGTCGAGGGACATATGGTACGCAAACGCGTTATGACTGAAATGGTGTTCGCCTCCCGAGTAGTCCTCGTCGATGAAGATCTCGAGGCAATCGTCATCCCAGTACTGCACGAGCGGATCGCGGTGCGCGTCGAACAGGATGTCGTCTTCGATCTCGGCAAGAAGGTAGATTCGCTCGGCGGTCCAGACGAGCTTGAAGCGGCCGTTGAAGTCCTCCGGTGTGTACTCGGGGCCCAGCCAGCGATACTTGATCTCGCGCCACTCGGCCTTCGCCCAGGCGGCATCGTCGGCAATGCCGTCCACGCGAATCGGACTCGTCGCCCGCGGCGCATGGTAGGTCGACCGGCCCTCGAGGTGGGCAGCGTTGGCAACGCCGGCAAACAGCCACGTTGTGGCCACGATGAACCCCATGAATTGATTGAATACCGGCACGTTTGTCGCCCCCTCGAATCTCTCGCCGATGCCCGCGCGCGCGTTTCTGGTTTGTTATTGACAACGCTGTCATCCAGTATATCAGAGGACTTGCGCCGACGGTCAAGCCATGTTCACCGTATCCCTGCATTCCTGCCCAAGCCTATGAAATATCAGGATGTTTAGCTCCAATCCCATATTTCCGCAAGCCGTCTAGGTAGATGCCCGAATACGGTCGGCCGAGTTCCCCTGCGACCATAGCCGTGGCGTAAACCGTTCTGCGCCTCGACGATCAGGGAGAGTACTATGCGCACGTTCTCACGCATCTACCTTGCGGTTTTCCTGCTCCTGATTTCGCCCTTCGCGTTTTCAGGCGACTTCAAGAAGGGTTGGGATGCCTACAGCTCGACAGATTATGCGACCGCCCTGAGCGAATGGCAGGAACTCGCGGATGCAGGCGACAAAAACGCCGCGTATGGGATGGGCCTCTTGTACGGCAACGGCTTCGGCGTCGACATGAATGACGATCTCGCCCTGAAATACTATGGCATCGCTGCCGAGCAAGGCCATGCCGACGCACAGTTCAACCTTGCTGTCATGCATCAGAACGGATGGGGCGTCCCGCAGAGCGACGATGAGGCGAACAAATGGTACAAGCTGGCCGCCGACCAGGGTGTTACCCAGGCGCAGATTGCACTCGGTCGCTACTACGCGCTCGATTTCCTCGACAGCTACGATCCGATCGAAGCCTACAAGTGGTTCAGCCTCGCCGAAGCCCTGGGCGATGTCGACGCGGCTGACAAGCGCGAATTCATCGCCTCCAGAATGACGTCCGACCAGGTCATCGAGGCAGACGGCCTCGTCAATATGTGGATGGACCGGCACAGAACGTTGTTTGCCGACAACTAAGGTGCCACCGGACTCTTCAATCTCCGAACGTTGAGAGTACCCCACGGGCCCGGCCAGCGATGGCCGGGTCCGATACGTTTCGGCTACCGCGTGGTACAGTGACGCCCTCACAAAAAGAACACTGAAGGGGCGGTTATGAATCGACTTGTCGGGTTTGCCGTGCTGATCACGACGGTTGTCGTTGTCCACTTTGCGCCGCAAGACGCCGTCGCCGGTGAGCAGAAATCCATCCTCGTGACCGGTGCGAGTACGGGCATCGGTCGGCATCTCGCGGAGTCGCTTGCAGCCGAGGGCCACCACGTCTACGCCGGCGCCCGGAAAGACAAGGATCTCGAGGCGCTCGACGCCATCGAGAACATCACGGCGGTGCGCCTGGACGTCACGAAACAGGACCAGGTTGACGCTGCAGTCGAACTGGTTCGAAGTGAGGGCCGGGGCCTGTGGGGGCTCGTCAACAACGCCGGTGTCGGTGGCGGCCAGGCCGTGCTCGAAACACCGATCGACGAGTTCAATTTCGTGTACGCGGTCAACGTCGAAGGCGTCGTCCGGACGACGCAGGCCTTTGCCCCGCTGATTCTCGAATCGAAGGGCAGGATTTCCACGACCGGGTCGATTGCCGGCATCCTGGCCGGTCCCGGTTACGGCGCCTACAGCGGCAGCAAGCACTACATCGAAGCTTTCACCGATGCGCTCGCATCCGAGCTCGAACCGCTGGGCGTCAGGGTCAGCGTTGTCGAGCCGGGCAGCTACAAATCGCGGATCCGCCGGTCGGCCGTCTCGAGGATAACGAAACAGATGGAGGCGGCCGGCGCCGAAATCACCGAAGAGATGCGGCAACGCGCGAAGGAAACGGCGGAACGCGAAGTGACGCTGGATGAACCGGATGCCGTGACCGACGCGTTCATGCACGCGTTGTTCGATGATGCGCCGCTGCGGCGCTACATGGTCGTGCCCAACGAAGGGCAGCAGGACGCGACGGTACGCCAGGCGGCCCGCGAACTCGTGCAGCTGAACGAGTGGGGTCAGTACAGCTTCAGTCGGGATGAACTCGTGGCAATGATCGACGAGCTGCTGGCCGATCAGGGGGCGTCCGACTGATTCTCGGGCAGCGCGTCCCGGAACGCCGTCAGCGCGTTGGCGTTGTCGGCCAGGCTGACGAGTTTCGGGAATCCGTCGAGCGGAACCTGAAAGCGCCGCGCGTTATACATCTGCGGCACGAGAAACGCGTCCGCGAGCGTAACGGCATTGCCGAACACATACGGGCCGTCGCCGGCGAGCGCCTCGGCGGACCGGAATCCTTCGTGAATCCAGTGGCGGTACCAGGCCGATGTCGGATCGGCGCCAAATTCGGTCTTGATGAAATTCATGACCCGCAGGTTGTTCAGCGGGTGGATATCGCACGCGATCCCGTTGCAGAACGCGCGCACACGGCTACGCTCCGGTTCGGTCGCCGGCAACAGCATGACGTCCGGATAGGTTTCCTCGAGGTACTCGAGGATCGCCATTGACTGCGCGATGCCGAGGTCGCCGTCCTCGAGGAAGGGAACCAGCATTTGCGGATTCTTCGCGCGGTATGCCTCGCCGCGATGCTCGGAAACGCCGGGGGCCAGCGAGACCGGGACGATCTCGTGCTCCAGGCCTTTGAGATTCAACGCGATCCGGACACGGTAGGCCGCGGAAGAGCGCCAGTAGCTGTAGAGCCGGATGGTCACGTCCGTCTACTGCCCTCC
>JANQGP010000168.1 GCA_028277265.1 Woeseiaceae bacterium
CCAACTCTTTGTGCAGTTTGTCGTCCATCGTGGATTCCTATCCAAACTCGTCAATAATTTGCGAAAGCAATTTCTTGTATTCGGCTTTCTGTGCATCGGTCATGTCTTCCTGATTTGCCTTGGCGTAAATCAAGAAAAGCAAAATGGGCTTGCCCTCGTTGTGGTAGTAATAGATGACACGAGCACCACCACGCTTACCTCTGCCTGAGCTCGCGATCCTTACCTTCCGAAGCCCGCCGGTACTTGGAATGATCCGCCCAACTTTCGGGCGCCTCGCCAGGAACTCCAGCAACTCGTCAAAGCCTTCGTCGCCCAACAACGAGCGTGCTTTGGCTTCAAGGGATCCTAGTGCGACTAGTGTCTGCATCAGCTATGACCCAATGAACCATACTGTAGTTCAATGAACCCCACCATGTCAATTCCCGATTGCTCCTGCCATATCGACGAAACAGCAGTAACCGTCGAGAGCAGAGTGTGTCACGCACAGTTATTGACGAATCTACTGAGATTTCCTGGATGCCATCTTCATACTTCGACGTTTGCGGCTTAACTTGTATGAGATTGCATCCAAAACATGGGACTCAACCAAAATGGCAACTGGGTGGTGATCGTGGAAGCCGAACGCGACTACCTGTCAGGGCGGATATTCAGGTCGATGTACAAAGTTTTAGAAATCACTCCAGACGGACCGATAAGAAACGACAAAATCCAGACTCGATTCGAGTCTTTTGAGAGTAGGAAGACTCGAAGGAACTGGAGTCGGGACGATGACAATAGCGGGGATGGTTAGACGAGCGGCTCTTCCAGTATTGGCCGGATGCCGATTGCTGCAGCTTGGGTTACTTTGCTAGGCGCCGTCCGAGTTCCTCGTTTTCGTCGATGGAGGCTTCGATGTGGTCCGTCACAACCGGGCGCAATTGATGCTTGCGCACGTAGTCCGCAATAGCCTCGGTGAGGACGCCGGAAATGCTCTGGCCAGACTCGCGCGCAATCTTTTGCAGCGCTCCCCATTCTGCCTCATCTACCTGTGAGCTGATCTTAACCTTAGCCATACTCGGACTATTCATGAGCAGACGTGAGATGTCGAGATAGCAGCCGTGGGATTCTCAACAGGTCCACGCAGTACTTGACTAGTACATAAAAGTTAAGCGAGTTAGGCGGACAAAGGCACCACCGATTATCGTGAATACCCTTTGTTTTACAACGCTCTTAGTATTGCCGGATCAGCGATACTACCCCTTCTTATCCCCCTCAGGTAACGCGCTCTTCGCGGGCTCATCCGAATCGACCGTATCGGTGGTATCGATTGTGGGGAGAGTCTCCGGCGCGCTGATCATTTCCGTCGGAGCGTTGTCTGGTAAAGAGCTAGTCGACGAGTCCTCGGCCATCTCTGATGGCGACGCGTCATACAACTCGGCTTCTCGGGTTATCGCGGATTCATCTGAATGTTCGGTAACCGAAGCGTCGGTCCCGACCACCAATTCGTCTGCATCCGATTCGCTTGCGGTGCCGCCCAGTGCGACGATGATTGTGGCAACAACAATACCAACAGCAATGCCGCCGTAGAAAATGTCCATTTTTTGCTTCGAATGCATCTCCCAGCTTCCGATCTTCACAGGGCTCGTCTTCGATATCGCACTTGTAAGGTCGACCTCGGGCAGCAAATCACGTAACGCCTTTTCGATATCAGCCCCCTGCTTCACCGCGCCCATTAGCAAGCGGTGGTACCAAAGTCGATCCATAAAATAGAAAGCTAGCCAGGCGACGAATGCTACGCTTCCTAACAGAACAGGGTTAAGCACTTTGTCAGTTGCGCCACCAAACGCACCGGCGCCCAAGAGCGCGCCCACCACGGTAATCGCCATGTTTCGAATTCGGATCTCTATGTCGTTAAAGTGCATCTGCACGTCAACAGCTTGTTTCCAGCTATCGAGTAGAAGCTGCGCTCGCTCGAATTCGTTCATGACTTGTGTGCGATAAACTCGACATTCTTTTTTATGTCAGAGAATTTGTCGAGACGTATGGTGGGGTTGACGTGGACTTCCTTCAGCTTTCGTTCTGCCTCCACTTGCTCCGGGGTCCAGTGTGTAACAGTGCGTAGCAGGTCATAGCTCTCGCTTGTGTGAGCTACGCCATAAGCAGCAAAGGCATCCAGAACATCCGCCTCTTGCGCCATCCTTATGTCCTTAGAAAGACTGTCGCCGACGTACACGCAATCGCTCGGACTAGCACCAATATCTGCAATGATGTCGAGCAACAGCATTGGATTGGGTTTAACTTCCCCTTCAGGAGTGTTCTTCTGCTGAGTGCTGACAAGCTCATATCGATCATTCGGAAGTTTTCGAATATCGGCGGTCGTCATCCCATCCGGCAAGCTGTGGTCGGGTGGGCAGTACAGATAGTCGAGAAGCCCGTCAAGCCCAAGTGAAATCACCCGCGAACGCGAGTAGAACTGTAGGGACTCTGTGTAGGCCACAAGCAATACGCCGACGCTCTTTAGCTCCTGAAGGGTGTCTCCTACGGTTGGGTACAGTTGCAATGCCTGTTTTCTTGCCTTTCGATAAGCGTAGACAGCGTCGTCATAAACTTCCAACAGATTCTCGCCATGGTGCATCTTTCTTAGTGACGGCATTTCTTGTAACAGGAATGCATACTCGGACGTACCATGCTTTTGAAAGATCTCTTTTATCTCGGGATAAAGAGACTCCCTCGACAGTCCACTGATCCTCTCGATCTCACCGACTAACGCGTCAAATGACCGATACCACTGTTCGAACCAATCGAACAACGTGTTATCCAGATCCGTAATCAGGACCGACGCGCGACTATCAGTCATTGGGTTGTTACCATTTTCTGCCACTACTACTACTATTAGACTAGGGTTCAATACATTTTCTTCAAGCAATTGATGATCGCCCACGTATGGGAACCGACATTCTTTCTAAGGCGGTTTTCTGCTCCTCGCTTCTTGTGTGCCACCGCTACACGATCACTGTTGATTGCAATAAGCGTAGCGCCGATCTGACTGTCCAGGACATTCTTCTGATAGATCCTATCGAAGTGATTCGCTAACGCGCCGATTGGCATCTTGTTGATCTGTTGTGTAGTTGGAACGCTGAGCCTTCCGTTACTTTGATGAACGACCTGGATTCTAGTACTGCGGCAATGCTTAGTGAGGTAGTTGCGGCTTGCCACCTCAAAAACCTTGCAGAATTCCTCGAAAGCCCCCTTCCACTCACCTTGAGAATGCTTTTGGTATGCAACGCTTAGCTTTCGGCGCAGTGGGGCGCGAATCTTCGACATCGGGGGGAGTTCTAGTTTCATAGCCAAGTCATGTGGCAAGATCGAGTCGACTATCTCGTCTCCACTCACTACAGCAAGGCCGATTCTGTTCTTTCGGAGCCAACTTTCACGCGTCCGACTTAACTCAAACCGCGAACAGTAGAGGATTCGCGTATCTTTTGAGCAGGATTGCGCATAGCGGACCCAATCCTCTAGTCGTGCCTCTGGAAAAGGGCGCTTTAGACCCGTCTCGACGTAAATGGTCGTTGCGTCTTGAACAAGTTCAAGTGCAGGCACATATGGCAGATCAATTGCCTCTGGCTCCGGTCTTACCCTATAGCCGGCTAGTTGGCGCTGATCTGCCAAAGCCATAACCGCATCCAATTGCTCCTCGGGTGTCACGCGGAATTTGTCGCGCCTGATCGCCATTCCGTCAAAGGAGCTTGCTAATCGATCGTCTTAAGGCGCGCAGAGATGCTGCCGTCTTTTCATTCAACTCTTCGTCGCTGTCGATTAGTTCCGCCAGCTTGATTTGAAGTCTATCGCTCAGCTGAATAACGACATGTTCAAATTCTATTCGCTCAACGGAGTCCTTATACGCACGATCAATTGAATATTGAGATTGTGAAATCAGTTTGTTTACAACGCTCTTTGCCCGGCGGACTGGCAGCTCATCCCTTTCTACCGCCCTTGCAAGCCTAGCGAGTTTCCGAGGCGCCACGGTGTTATCAATCACGCCGGTTTTGAACTTCTCGATTATCGCATCTCGAAGTTCGACTTCCTCTTCGGTTGACACAACTTCTCGTTTTCTTAATGCTTGAGCGCCCGTCGTTGCTTCTAGAACTTGGTCAACGGATATCGTTTGTTCAGGTTTTGGCTTCTCCAATTCCTTCAACAACATTCGTCTATATTTCTTCGGAAGGCCCAGCAACTTCCGTAAACGTCGAACCTCACCCCTACTCATCGACGCGAGTTCAGCTAGTTCTGCTTCCTTGGGAGTCCGACCCTGTGTCTTCTTAAAGTGCTTCTCAAGCTCTTCGAGTTTCAGTGCTGTGGGCAGTGGATCCCAGTCAGTCCGAGCATTGTGGATTGCAAACATCATCATGATGTTTAGAAGCCGGTCGGGTTTGGGCTGAACTATGATCGGAACTTTGCCGAGCGCTAACTTAACCGCACAGCGCCACCGCCTTTCTCCGTCCAAGATAAAGTACTGTCTGCCATCCTTGTAGACGGTCAGCGGTACTAGGATCCCCTGATTGGTGATGCTTTCCTCTAGAGCTTTCAGGTCACCCTCGCGGAATATCATCCTCGGGTTTTCCGGGTTTGGCTGCAGCCTCTTGGGATCGAGTAGGGTTAATTGATCAGCCACAGAATCTTCTCTTTTGCTTTAGCAGATGTTTGTTACCAACAACTCGCAAGCACGACGCCGATGCTTTACGAAACCGGCAATATTTCGCTGCGCGTACACGCGGTGGGTTGTCCATCCTCCAAAGAGGTCTAACGCCTCTCTACTGTACGCATAGCTCAACAAAAAGCTCGCCTCTTTTGCATCAATTTTTTCCAAGCACGAAGCGAGTTCCTCCATGTCAGAACTTCCGAATACGTGTGGACCGTATTGTTTGAATATTCGCCTATTTTCAACGGCGTATGGCGGGTCAAGGTAAATGAAATCGGAGCGCCTTACGTGTGATCCGAGGATCTTGGCGTAGTCGGCTTGAAGTATCCGCTTTCCCTGCAACTTCTGAGAAACCTCGATCAGCTTCTCCCGACTCGGAATGCGGCCAGTCTTAGATGGCGAATAGGGAACATTGAACTTCCCGGCTGTGTTTGTTCGGTACAGCCCGTTGAAGCAAAATCTATTCAGGTAGATAAATCGCGCGGCCGCATCCAAAGGGGGTAATTCATCTGGGTCTACAGCCCGTGTTTTATAGTAGCTGTCACTACCTGTGGGTAGTTTCTTGAGGCGGTTGTGAACAGCAATCGGATGGTCCCTTACCGCTGTAAAGGCGTTTACGAGGTCCCCGTTTACGTCCGATAGAAGAGCGTTATCGGGTTCCAAAAAAAAGAACAGCGCCGCGGACCCCATGAATGGCTCCACATATCGCTTGTGATCTTCGCCCCAGTATGGCGCCAGCTTTGGTAGAAGCTTGCGCTTGCTACCAGCCCAGCGAAGAAACGGGTCCACTGCGCTTACCTCTATGCCCCTGAATTAAAAACATCTTGCACTGTAAACAGATTGCTATCAAATCGCGCTGTAGCACGAAATCGTCTTTCTTCCCGCTCGACCTTACTGATAACCTACTGGGGCAGCTTAACTACTGCGGAAAAACTGGACGAGATATAGCTACTCGCAAATGGCCTCTACGACTGCAGACCAACCGTAAACACAACCTTACTCTGCCCTTTCAGCCTTTTCCCTCAGAGCGGTAAACGCGCGATACAGTCTCGCATGGCCGGCCTCGTGCTTATCGAGCCGATCATGGGCGTTCCCAAGTTTCTTCTCAATAACTTGCACGGCAACATAAACCTGCATGGCGCGCCGATCCCCCTGATCTTCCAGAGCGGCCAGCAGCAGACCCGCGAGATTCAGCGCTTGCCCAACGAGTTGCTGGGCCTTGTGTAACTCTTTTGCGTGATCTGCATCTTCGGCATCGTAATCAGGTGACTCCTCACAAACCCCAAAAATAGGCGTTTGATCGAGAAATGTAATCTTGCTTGCATTCATGGTTCTGGTCCTCGTAGTGAGGCCAGCACAGGCACGAAAAAACACGAGGCCCGGAACGGGCAATCGTGTTTTGCTTTGATAGCATGTCGTCAGCCATCGTCAGCACCTCTTATGCTGGCTGTGGTCAGGGCCGGCAGCGTGTTCCTAGCACGCTGTCGGTCCGCCTATTTTCGCATAACGCGGCGAAACTGTATTCGACGAAGTCCATTTCTATAGGTCTTGGCCAGAAATGCACATTCCGCAAGCGACAGGCCAAGTGCTCCTGCACGCTGAAGGTTTTTATTCGCCAATTCCTTGTTGACCCGCCCGGATTTGTAATTATAATAAAGATTATAACTTTGGTTCCGCTGGTGAGCATGATGGTAAAACTCAAGATCAGGGCGGTCGGCACGTCTGCCGGCGTCATTCTTCCCAAGGAGACGCTCTCACATATGGGAGTGCGCGAAGGCGACGAACTGTATCTCGTTGAAAGCCCGGACGGTTATCGGATAACGCCGTATGACCCGGATTTCGAAGAGCAACTCGAGAGTGCACGCAAAGGCATGGATGCCTACAAGAATACGCTTCGAGAGTTGGCGAAGTGAAGGAACCGGTCTGGCTGCTCAAGCCGGCCGTACTCGCAGTCCACGACCTGTTGATTTCCCGGTTCGGCGGCTCGAGCGGGATTCGTGACGAGGGACTCTTGGATTCCGCCCTGGCCCGACCCAACAATATTCACCACTACGATGATTGTGGCGATGTCTCGACGCTGGCTGCCGCCTACGCCGCCGGCATCATCCAGAATCACCCTTTCATCGACGGCAACAAGCGCATTGGGTTCATGGCCGCATACATGTTCCTCGATTTGAACGGCGCTACGCTGACAGCGGACGAGGCCTCAGCAACGACCATGACCCTCGCACTGGCTGCGTCCGATATCAGTGAGGCAGACTATGCTGTCTGGCTCGGCGAAAATATCGGCTCGACGTAACCGAAACAGGCGCACGACGTCGCATCTCGGGCAGCTCGTCGTCCGTGCTCGGAAACCAGCGCCGGACGTGTTCGGCCTGCAGCCACGATCTCAGCTGCTCGACGGGTACCGATTGAATTTCAGACAGAGCAATCTCATCCATAACGGTGCAATGTTAGCGCTTTGCCGACCGGATGAATTGCTCGACTTCTGATTGCGTCGGCGGATTGCAGCCGGCACGGGAGACGTTGATCGCGGCCGCGGCACAGGCGAAGTTCAGCGCACCTTCAAGAACGTCCGGATCGACGTCCCGGAACCTGCCGCCGGCGGCGCCACCGCGAACCAGCGATGCAAGAAACGCGGAGTGAAACGTATCGCCGGCGCCAACCGTGTCCTCGATATGCGATACGGGAAAAGCCATCGTTTCGACGACGCCATTCGCCGTGTGCAGCAGCGCGCCGCCCTCTCCTTGCGTGAGCACCAGCATGCCGGACCCCATAGTCGCGTAGCAACGCTCCGCCGCCTTGCGCGCATCGGTCGCGTACCCGAACGGCTCCAGATCCTCGTCGCTCGCTTTCACGATGTCGGCAAGCGGCAACAGGGAGCGGACACCGTCGAGGTACGCGCCAGCGTCGATGCTCGCGCGCAATCGGATGTTGATGTCCATGCTGATCGTAACCCGGCGCTCGCGCATCAGCCCGAACAGCTTGCGGATCTTCGGCAGCTGGCTCGGCGTGATGGCCAGAGACCCCGTGTGGAACACGCTCAGGTTCTGCGGCAGGTGCGCCTCGACTTCCTCGAACGACGTGTCCTTGTCGGCGATGCCCTCCCGGTAAAGGCGGTACGACGGCAAGCCGTCGCCGTCGATCGTCACGAGTGCGAGCGACGTCGGCCAGGCGGAGCGTCGCGCTACGGGCAGGTCGACGCCCTGCCCACCCAGGAAATCGTGCAATCGGTCGCCG
Source organism: Woeseiaceae bacterium (assembly GCA_028277265.1). Lineage (GTDB taxonomy): Bacteria > Pseudomonadota > Gammaproteobacteria > Steroidobacterales > Woeseiaceae > UBA1847. Next base: position 7,919 of record JANQGP010000168.1, read on the forward strand.
AACGAATCATCGGAGAACGGCGACAGGTAGCACACGGTCATCCCCTGACGCGCCAGCCCGAGCGCCACGTTGTACGGCGATCCGCCCAGGTGCGGCCGGTAGGCGCCGTCCTCGCCGGCGATGAAGTCGATCAGGGCTTCGCCAAGGACTGCAATCGTCATCGGGCGGCAGCCGCTCGTCGCTCGTGCAGTTCGGACTCGACCCGTTGCAACGTCGCCCTGTCGATCCGGTAGAAGGACATCAGGACGCCTGCCGCGACGAAAAAGACGGCCGGCAGCACGTTGAACATCAGTCGAATCCCCGTTATCGCCGTATCCGTCTGGACCTCGTTGGCAACGAATCCGAACCACGCGAGCATGAATCCCGGCAGCGCGCCGCCGACGGCGGACCCGAACTTCAGCGAGAACATCGATGCGGAGACGGTCAGCCCGGCCGTGTTCTTGCCGGTCCGCCATTCGCCGTACTCGGCACAGTCCGTGTACATCGAGAACAGCAGCGTAATGATGACGCCGAACGTGAAGATCCCGAGACTGTGCACGACGACGATCAGTTCGAACTGGTCCGGCGGAATGGCGAAACAGACGCCCAACAGCACCGCGTGCAGGATGTTCATACCGATGACGAGGTGATGCTTCTCGAAACGCGCTGCGAGCGCCGGCGTCGAGAGCGCGCCCAGCAGCTGTCCGATCAGGCCGCAGGACGTGAGCAGCGCGGTCTTGTCGAAGATGAGAAATATGCGAGCGCCGTCATCGAGCAGGTAGTACTTCAGATAGAAGACGATCGATGCGAACCGGGCGATCAGCCCGATGACGACGAGAATGCCGACCGCAACCAGGACCAGCCACGAGATGTTCCTGAGCAACGCCGAGACGTCGTCACCGACCTTCGAATCGTGATGCGTCGGCCGGATGCGTTCCCGGGTCGTCGCGAAGGTTATCCAGAAGATCAGTACCGACAGGACGGCAAACAGAATGATGGTCAGGCGAAAACCGAGTACCTCGTCGCCGCCGCCCAGCATGTTGACCAGCGGCGTTGCGAACGCACCGACGCACAGGGTGCCCAATGATGCGAACACGAATCGGAACTGGGTCGCCTTCGTCCGCTCCTCCGCGACCGGCGATATGACGGCCAGCAGTGCCGAGTACGGTACGTTGATCGCCGTGTACGCCAGCATGACCAGTGTGTAGGTGACGTAGGCGTAGACGAGCTTGCCGACATCGCCGAGCTCGGGGCCGAGAAACAGAAGGTAGCCGAGGAGCGCGTACGGCACGGCGACCCAGAGGAGATACGGGCGATACTTGCCCCAGCGGGACTCGGTCCGGTCCGCGATGATCCCCATGGCAGGATCGCTGACGGCATCGACGATCTTCGTGACCAGCAGCATCGTCGCGGCGGCCGCCGGCGAGATGCCGAAGACGTCCGTGTAGTAGTAGAGCAGGAACAGGCCGAAGAACCCCATGTAGAAGTTCGAGGCCATGTCCCCGAGCCCGTAGCCGACTTTTTCGCGGAACGATAGCGGTGCCGTGTCGTTTCTTGCCGTCATGCGATGCCTGTCTCAACACCGGAACAGACCTCGCCGATACCGATCCTGCCGGCCTGTCCCGCTTTGGAGTACGTAATAGTAGCGCGAGCGCATCCTTTACCCACGCGTAACTCGGCATAGTCGGCATCGCGTTCCCAGCGCAGGGCGAGCTCGTCCTGCGGGCATTCTGCGAGCGA
>JANQGP010000187.1 GCA_028277265.1 Woeseiaceae bacterium
CGCAGCGGTCTCGAGGTCGATCTGGTTGAAAGTCAGCTGCTTCGCACCCTTGCCGGCGACGTCCTCGTAGTGAATCGTCTCCTTGCCGAGGTATTGTCGGGCCACCGAGTCCATGTCGTGACGGGTCGCGACGCTGTTGAGCACATAGGATTCCAGCATCGAGTCGTGCGCCATGCCGCGGAGCTCGATGTCATAGCGGGCGAGGATGTGTGCGTCGTACTTGAGGTGGTGGCCGACCTTCTTCTTTGCCTCGTTTTCGAGCCAGGGCTTGAGTCTCGCCAGTACGTCGTCGCGCGACAGCTGGTCCGGGGCGCCCGGATAGTCGTGCGCGACCGGAATGTAGCACGCCTCACCCTCGCCGACGGCGAGTGACAACCCGACCAGGTTTGCACTCATGTAGTCGAGGCTGTCTGTTTCGGTGTCGAAGGCGACGAGCGGTGCCCGGTCGATTCGCTTCAGCCAGGCTCCAAACGCCTTGTCATCGAGCACGGTTTCGTAGTCGATTGTCTCCTCTTCGGCAACGGGTTCCGGAGCCGCGCCGCCGGCTTCGTCGAGCTGGCGAAGCAATGACCGCAGTTCGTAGTGACTGTAGAGGCGGCGCAGGGCGTCCGCATCGCCGTCCGACGCCGTCAGTTCATCGATGCGGACATCGAGCTCGACGTCCTTCCGGATAGTCGCGAGTTCCTGCGACAGCCGCAGCGATTCGACGTTGCCGCGCAGGCTCTCGCCGATCTTGCCCTTGATCGCCTCACCGTTTTCGACGATGCCGTCTGCCGTGTCGTATTCGTTCAGCCACTTCGCGGCCGTCTTCGGACCGACCCTGGGCACGCCCGGGATATTGTCCGATGAGTCGCCGACCAGCGCGAGGTAGTCGACGATCTGCTCCGGGTACACGTCGAACTTCTTCTTGATTGCATCGCGATCCATGCGAGTGTCGTTCATCGTGTTGATCAGAGTCGTCTTGTCGGAGACGAGTTGTGCGAGGTCCTTGTCTCCCGTCGATACGAGGACTTCCAGGCCCTGTTTCTCAGCCTCCGCACAGAGGGTGCCGATGACGTCGTCGGCTTCGACGCCTTCGACGCGCAGCAGCGGCAGCCCCATGGCTTCGACGGCATCGAGGATCGGCTGAACCTGCGACCGTAATTCGTCGGGCATCGGCGGCCGGTTGGCCTTGTACTCCGCGTACAGGTCGTCACGAAACGTCTTGCCCGGCGCGTCGAACACGACCGCGACGTGCGCGGGCTGTTCGTCGCGGACCAGCTTGAGGATCATCGTCAGTACACCGTGCAACGCGCCGGTCGGTTCGCCCCGGGAATTGCTCAGGGGCGGCAGCGCATGAAATGCGCGATACAGATACGATGACCCGTCGATGAGTACGAGGTCAGTCATTCGGGCCCTTATTCGTTGTCGGCGTCGCGGTCGTCTTCCTCTTCTTCCTCTGCCGTCGACTCGGCCTGGGGCGGCGGTTGCTGGATCGTGCTCGGGTTCCCCGGGATATAGAGCGGACCACTCTGGCCGCATCCGGCTGCTATGAACAGGAAGGAAACTGCGGCGAATGCTGCGAAAAGACGTTTCATGTCGTCGACCGGTTACGAAGCTCGCTAGATTATAGAGGCCGCGCGGGTCTATTGGGTATCATTCCACGATGCGCCTGACCAAGCTCAGTCTCTCCAATCCCGCCGCCATCGCCATTGTCGCCGCCGTGGTCGTGATGCTCGGGCTGTTGTCGGTGGCGCGGATTCCGGCGCAGCTCCTGCCGCAAATCGAAAAGCCCATCGTGACGGTGATGACGGCATGGCCCGGCGCATCGCCGCGCGAGGTCGAGTCGGAGCTGACCGTGCCGGTCGAGGAAGTCCTGCAGGGGACTCCCGGCCTCACGGAGATGGCCGCCTGGAGCATGTCGAATTTCGGTTTCATTCAGCTCGAGTTCGCGCTGGAGACCGACATGACACGCACGCTGATCGAGATCATCAGCCGCCTCAACCGCTTGCGGCCGCTACCGGCGAATGCGGAAAAGCCCCAGGTGATGCTGGGGGAATGGGGCGATGCCAACGACCAGCTGATCGAGTATTTCGTGCAGCAGCTCGACGACGACGAGGACCGTCTGGTCGAGAACAAGCGCTATCTGCGCGAGGTCATCGTGCCGGAGCTCGCGTCGCTGTATGGCGTGTCCGAGGTCGACATGTTCGACGCCAGCGGCAACAGCAGCGACCAGCTGCAAATCATCATAGACCCTTACAAGGCTGCGGATCTCGGTGTCGACATCGCCAGGGCAGCGGCTCGCATCGGTCGCACCGCGGACATCTCGTCGGGCGTCGTCGACGTCGGGCGCCGCAGCTATACGCTCCGCGTGGAGGGGCGATACGATGTCGAGGAATTCGCGGACCTGATCGTGGAGTGGCGCGAGGGCGTTCCGATCAAACTGGGCGAGATGGCCTCAGTCGAATACGGGCCCGCACAGCGCGAAGGCTTCATCTATCACAATGGCCACACGGCGGCGCGCCTGGCGATCACGAAGACGACCGACGCGAACGTTCTCGAAGCACTCGATGGCGTGAAGTCCCGTATCCACGAGCTCAACGAGACAGTGTTCCGGGAGCGGGGATTGCGGGCCGACTACAGCTTCGACCCGGAACTGTACATCAACCGTTCGATCCGGCTGCTCACCGGCAATCTCATCGCCGGCGTGTGCCTCGCGATCGGTGTGCTGTGGCTGTTCCTGCGCCAGTGGCGCGCGACACTGATCATCGCGATGGCGATCCCGATCTCGCTGCTCGGCACGTTCGTCGTGTTGTCGGCGGCCGGCCGGTCGATGAACGTCATCTCGCTCGCGGGCCTGGCGTTCGCGACCGGCATGGTACTCGATGCGGCAATCGTCGTGCTCGAGAACATCGTACGCCTGAGGGAGCGGGGCGAGGACCCTGACGTTGCGAGCGACAAGGGCGCGAGCCAGGTGTGGGGGGCGTTGCTGGCATCGACGACGACGACCGTTGCGATATTCCTGCCGATCATGTTCCTCAAGGACGTCGAGGGACAGATGTTCGCCGACCTGGCGCTGACGATCGCCATCGGCGTGTCGATCTCGCTGTTCGTCGCCGTGACGATATTGCCGACGACAGCGCGGCACTGGATGCGCAAACTGCCGCCGGGACCGGGTGCCGAGTCCCGGTGGGACAGCCTGGCCGACGGCCTCGTGCGGCTTACCGGTACGCCGGCGCGGCGATTCGGCTGGATTGGCGGTCTGATGGCGGGCTCCGTACTGGTGACCGTGCTGCTATGGCCCGAGAGTAACTACCTGCCCCCCGTCAAACGCGATACCGTGGACACCTTCCTGTTCTTCCCGCCGGGCACGAACGTCGATACCGCCGATCGCGAGATCGCGGATCTGCTGAACCGGCGCCTCGCACCGCACCTGAGCGGCGACAAGGAGCCGGCGATCCGGGATTACTTCCTCTGGTCGTTTCCGGGTGCGACCGGCGGCTGGCTGGCCATCAACCCGGCGAAGGGCACCAATCTCGACGAGTTTCAGGCCGTCGTGCAGAACGAGATCGTTGCGGGCGTGCCGGATACGTTCGGATTTACGCTGAGGCGCAGCCTGTTCGGCGGGTTCGAGGATACCAACAGTGTCGAAATGCGGTTGGCATCGACCGATCTCGACGGGCTGAAACCGGTCGTTGCGCAAGCGATGCAACTCATACCGGCGGCCATACCGGGCGCCTCGGCGCAGCCTCAGCCCGACCCGTTCGCCGAGGCGAACGAGCTTCGCTTCATCCCGAAGGACGTGCGGCTGGCGGAAGTCGGCTGGGGACGTGAGGATCTGACCAACGTCATCCTGAAGCTCGGCCAGGGCGTCTGGCTCGGCGAGTACTTCACCGGCAGGGAGCGCGTCGACATCTACCTGAAGACGACACGCTTCGAAACCCCCGAAGAGATAGCCGCCCTGCCCATGAGCACGCCCGCGGGCCTCGTGCCGCTCGGCAGCCTGGCCGAGATCGAGATAGCCCCGTCACCGGCAATGGTTTTCCGCATCAACCGTGCGCGGGTCTACAGCCTGATCGTGAACCCGCCGCAGGGGATGTCGCTCGAGGCGCTGATCACCGAACTCCGGGATTCGATCGAGCCGCAGCTACAGCCGATGCTGCCGGCGGACGGTACGATCCAGTACGCCGGCAGCGCGCAGGACCTCGAACGCGCCATCGGCACGCTCGGGGCGAATTTCCTGATCGCGATCGTGCTCCTGGTGCTGATCATGGCCGGCCTGTTCCGCTCGCTCAAGGACGCCATCCTCGTCGTCATTTCGATTCCGCTGGCGGCAGTCGGCGGCGTGCTTGCACTGACCATCGTCAATACGATCAAGTTCCAGCCACTCGATCTGCTCGGCATGATCGGCTTCATCATCCTGCTCGGCCTCGTGGTCAACAACGCGATATTGCTGGTCGCGCAGACGCGCACGGCGCAGGCGGAAGGAATGAGTCGTCACGATGCCGTGCACCAGGCTCTGCGCTATCGATTGCGGCCCATATTCATGAGTACGCTGACGAGCCTGTTTGGTATGCTGCCGCTCCTGGTCGTACCCGGCGAAGGAAGCGACATTTACCGAGGCATGGCGGCAGCGATCGTCGGGGGCATGAGCGTCTCGACCGTGTTCACGCTGCTGCTGTTGCCGAGCCTTTTGCAGTTGACTGCGGCACCGCGCAAGGCCCCGCTGATGTCGGGCAAGGTGGCAACCACGAAATGAACAAAGGAGCCCTCAGTATCGTCGGCCTGCTGGCCTTGCCGGCGCTGGCAGCAGCCCAGCCGGAAGACATGGCGTTTCCGCCGGCGCGCGTGCAGGTCGCGACGGCCGAGCAGCGGGACATGGCGCCGCTGGTCGAGGTTTCCGGAACGGTCGTGAGCCTTAACGACTCGCGTATTGCGACCGAGGTCGAAGGCGTGCTCACCTGGCTCGCCGAGGTCGGTCAGGAAGTCGAAGCCGGTGATGTCGTTGCGCGAATAGAGCCGCGCCTGACGCAGGTAGCGCTCACGAGAGCCCGGGCGAACGTAGCCCGTCTGGAAGCGGAGCTCCGATTCCGGGAGCGGCAGCTCGAGCGCGCCGAGGAACTGGCAGCCAGCAACAACGCGTCGGCCAATCTTCTCGACGAATCGCGCGCGAATCGCGACCAGGCGCTGCATCAGCTCGAGGACGCCCGCGCGCAGCTCGAGCGTGCCGACGGCGATCTCGCGCGGACCCGTATCCGCGCAGCCTTCTCCGGGCACGTGACCGAGCGCCTCGCGTCAGTAGGTGAGTTCCTGAGTGTCGGCGAAGACGTCATTCGGCTCGTCGATACACGGCGCAAGGAAATCGCGTTGCCGGCGCCGATAGCGTTGACCGAATTCGTGGCACCGGGGCAGCAGGTCGCCGTTCACTACGCCGGTGTCGAACGGCGCCACCCGGTGCGCGCCGTCGTCCCCGTGGGCGATGCGGTTTCGCGCGTCGTCGAGATTCGACTGAGCGCTTCGGACAGCGACTGGCTCGTCGGGACGCCCGTGCAGATCAGCCTGCCGAACGCGGTACCGGTGACGGCGGTCGCGGTGCCGCGGGATGCGCTGGTCGAGCGCGGCGGCACGGCATTCGTCTACAAGG
>JANQGP010000258.1 GCA_028277265.1 Woeseiaceae bacterium
GACCAGCCGCCCGGCCGCCGCGCACGCCGCCGGTACCGAATAGTCGTTGTATTCGACGGCCTCGCCGGCAGCGCGCAACTTGAGTACATAGTGGTGGAAGTCGACGAGCCGCAGCGTCATTCCGTGCCCGCCCAGCGGCACGAACGCATCCTCGGCACCGCCGTCGAGACCGGGATAGTGCGCTCCGAGCCCGACGCTCGTGATTCCAAGGAGCAGGGTTTCATCGATGCCGAGCAGCTGCTGCAGGCTGTTCTCGCCGCCCGGGAAAATGACGACGGGCGCATCGACCTCAGGCGACGCAATAATCGTCACTCGAACACCACTGTTTTTGAGAGACAGAGCCAACGCGGCGCCGGCCATCGCGGCGACGGGCGCATCGCCGGCCACTACGATGCTGCGTATCTCGCCGGCCGTCACGACTCAGCCCACGACCGCCGGGCAATAGGCCGACACTGTCTCCGCGTGTGGCGGCATCTGCTCGACGGCCGCGGCGATCACCTGGCGCATCTGCGCAAGCCGGTCGAGAACCGCGGACCGCGGCACGCAATCGACGCGCAGGTCCGTGGTCCGCGGCACGATTCCCTGGCCCAGCAGCACGGCTGCCCAGTTGGTCTCGATGAACAGCTCGCGGCGGTCGTATACGACGTAGCCGGTTTCATGGAACGTCTGCATCCGGTAGTCGAGCGAGTCGGGGATCGCCATGTTGCGGCAGTAGTTCCAGAATTCGCTGTCGTTCCGATCGGTCGCTTTGTAATGCAGGATGATGAAATCGCGAACCTGCTCGAAGCTGCGCGCCACCTGTCGATTGAAGTCGGCAATTTCGACCTCGTCGAAATCCTCACCCGGGAAGCGTTCGATCAACTTCATGATGACGGCTTGTATGAGATAGATGCTGGTCGACTCGAGCGGCTCGAGGAACCCGCCCGACAGCCCGATTGCGATGCAGTTCTTCTCCCACATCGTCCTGCGCCGCCCCGCGACAAAGCGGATCGTGCGCGGCTCGCCCAGCGCCTCGCGTTCGAGATTGTCGAGCAGGATCCGGCCGGCAACGTCCTCGTCCATGTGCGCGCTGCTGAAAACGTGCCCGTTCCCCGTACGGTGTTGCAACGGAATCCGCCACTGCCAGCCGGCGGCGTGTGCTGTCGAGCGCGTGAACGGATCCAGGGAATCGGGGTTGGCGCTCGGCACGGCAAGGGCGCGGTCGCACGGTAGCCAGTGCTGCCAGCTCTCGTACTCGACGCCGAGCGCCTGGCCGATGAGCAGGGCGCGGAATCCACTGCAATCTATGAACAGGTCGCCCGTCACGCGTCGGCCATCGTCGAGTTCAACGGACTCCACGAAGCCGTCCTCACCCCGAAGCGCAACGTCCACGATGCGTCCTTCGGTCCGCACAACACCAGATCGTTCCGCAATGCCTCGCAGATACCTCGCGTACAGGCCGGCATCGAAATGAAACGCGTAGGAATACGTCGACAGCACGGACCTCGGATCGTTGACGGGCAGCGCGAAGCGGCCGCGTTTTCCGGCAACGTGCGGCAAACAGTAGTCACCGAATGGCGTCCTGTCGCCTCGCTGCTGCTCCCGGACCCAGTAGTGATGAAACGCGACGCCGTTGATATCGAAACCGAAGCGTCCGAACGGGTGCATGTATGCGGTACCGATACGGGACCAGTCGACGAATTCGATACCGAGCTTGAAGGTCGCGTTGGTTTTACGCATGAAGTCCCGCTCGTCGAGGCCAACCTTCCGATTGAAGTCATGAATCGCCGGAATCGTCGCTTCGCCGACGCCGATCGTACCGATCGCATCCGACTCGACGAGCTCGATATGCCATCGATCCCGCCGCAGCACGGTCGCCATCGCTGCAGCCGTCATCCACCCCGCAGTGCCGCCGCCGACGATGACCATGCGGCGAAGCGATTGAGTTTGGGACGGGTCGGTCACAATCTATGCCGTTTTGCGGTAATTCGGCATGCCCAGCGCATGGATTAGCCACTGGTCATGGGGCGGCAATTGCTGCTTTGCGGCCTGCAACGTATTCAGCACGTGCTGGAACAAGCGCGTCTTGGGGCGATCCGTGCCAAACCATGCGTCGCACTCGTCACGCAGGAAGTCCATGCCGTAGAGAATCGCCTCGTAACTGTTGTAGCCCCACAATCCGGCCGTATCGATAGCCGCGCGGTCATCGCCTGCGCCGGCCCGGATCGCCGCGTCGGGCTGTCCGGGGAAGAACTGGTCTTCGAAATCCGCCGGCGACGGCGGTTTTTGCCGCCAGAACTCGAGCTTCGCCTTGAGCCGGTCGTTGATGCGCGCGGGTTTTCGTACTTCCTGCCAGAAGTTCGTGTCGGTCCGCTGCGTCAGGCAGTAGTGCATGTTGATGAAGTCGAGAACCTCGTAAAAACGATTCGCGAGAATCCGGTTCACCCGGAAGGCCATTGCTTCGTAATCGTCGCCGTACGGGAAGTGTTCCGCCAGCATCACCGACGCCAGGTCGCTCAGATACAGGCCGGTCGATTCGAGTGGTTCGATGAAACCACCGGCGAGGCCGATTGCGATGCAGTTCCCGACCCAGACGCGCTCGCGACGGCCGACCTTGAAATGAACGATACGACTGTCGAGGTTTTCGGCGTGCGGCCCTTCGAACGCGCGCAACTCACGCTCGGCGTCGTCTTCGCTGATGAAGTCACTCGAATGCACGTAGCCGAGGGAGCGAGTGTTCTGGAGCGGAATCTCCCAGCACCAACCCGACGACAGCGCGGTCGCGGTCGTGTACGGACGAACATAACCGGGATAGTGGTGCTCGTGATCGACGTGCATCGTTACGGCCCGGTTGCACAGCAGCCACTCTGAGCAATCGACGAACTCGACGCCGAGGGCCTGCTCCATCAGCAATGACCGAAATCCGGTGCAATCGATGTACAGGTCCGCCTCGAGACGGTCGCCGTTTCTGGTCGTGACCGCCCCGATGTAACCGTTTTCTCCGACGTCGACATCGACGACGTGATCGAAGATGTGATTCACACCGCGGGCTGTCGAGTGGGTCGCCAGGTAGTCCGCGAACTTCAGTGCGTTCATATGAAACGCGTAACGCAGTGGCGTAACGAATGGCTGCTCGCCGAGCGGCTTGGGAGACAGGCCGAGTTCGCAGATGATTGGCTGTGCGGAAACCGTTTCCATGAATGGAATCGAGCGGTCGCTCATGAGCCATTCGGCGCCGGAAATATCGAGTGGTTCGAGCACGAAACGACTGAAAGGATGGTGGTAGTAGTCGTTCCCGTGTACCCAGTTGACATACCGGATCGACTGCTTGAACGTCCCGTCGACGGCCCGCATGAACTCGGTTTCGTCGACGCCGACGACGGCGAGCAGATGATTGATATTCGGTATGGTCGCCTCGCCGACGCCAATGCGCGGCACATCGGGGGACTCCACGAGCGTTATTTCCGCGAGCTTGCGACCACTACGGTTGAGCGCCGCATTCAGATACGCCGCCGCCATCCATCCGGCCGAACCACCGCCGACAATCAGTATTTTCTTGTAATGCATGTACCAATACTTCCGGTAAAACAGGGCTTTTTTGCAACACTAAGGCCTTGTGAATTGTTGATACGTGGTGTTTTTTCTGCGATAAGTATGAAATACGCGACGTCTGTATACACTTTCGTTGCAAAAATGACACGTATTGGTCGCGAGTCGCTCGTTGTGCGCTGCAACGCAGGCTCCCGATACACATAACGGACAAAAAAAGCATAAGGGGAGGTCCATGTTCAGACCCAATCCACTGGCGAAGGC
>JANQGP010000289.1 GCA_028277265.1 Woeseiaceae bacterium
CAGGTTCTCGTCGCGCGGGATGTCGTAGTGTCCGCGTATCTCGGCGAACACCTCGGCCTGCTTGACCGTGTCGACGCCGAGGTCGGCTTCGAGGTCGAGCTCGAGGTCGAGCATGTCGGGCGGATAGTCGGTCTTCTCGGCGACGATCCGGATCACCTGATCCTCGACGTCGTCGAGCGCCGCTGCCGGTGCGGGAGGCGGTGCTGCAGCGGCAACCGGTTCCGGCGTTGTCTGCGGTGCCACGGGCGCCGGCGTGACGGGCGATTCCGGGACGGCGGCGGGCGCGGGCCGCACAGCCGCGGAAGCGGTGGCCCGCGCAGGCGGTCCCTGGTCCCTGACGCGCAACCGGCGCTGCTCGACCTCGAGGTCGGCATGATCGTAGCCGCTCAGGCTGTTGAGCCATGTCTGCCAGCGGGCCCGATCGGCGATGCGATAGTCGAAGCCGAGCTGATCGGCGTTACGCCGACGGCCATCCGGCGCCGGTATCCACCGGATCAGGGTCAGTGCGAGCTGGGAACCGAAACCGGCTCCGAGCCGCAGCGCATACTGCACCGGGTAGGTGCCGCCCGTGGACAGGTTCAGCTGTCCGAGCTCGGGATCGACTTCCTTGAAATTCGGTACAGGCGGGACGATGCCGGTTTCGAGCGCCTTGACGGCGACGACGTCTTCAATACCGGCACCCATTGCATGGCCCGTGAAGCCCTTGGTATTGGCAATAATGACCTGGTCGGCCTTGTTGCCAAAGACGGATCGCAGCGCGTGGATCTCGGCGGACGCGCTGCCGCCACGGGCCGGCGTATAGGTCTCGTGCGACATGAACATGGTCTGAGGCGCCATCTGCTCACGGGAGACGCCGTGTTTGCGTTCCACTCGCGCCACCAGGTCTTCCATCACGCCGGCGATGTGATTGACATCGAGCCGCGTGCCATGGAACGCGCTGTTGGCCGTAACCGAACCGAGCACTTCGGCAATGGGCCGCAGGCCGCGATCGCGAGTTGCATTGGCGGTTTCCACAACGAGTGCGGCCGCGCCCATGCCCGCGATCATGCCGTGGCGGCGACGATCGAACGGTGTTGCCGCGTCCTCCGGGTTCTCGTCCGTCGCTGCAGCGCCCGACGCGAGGAAACCTGCGCCGATCCACTCCATCATGTGATCGGAGGTCACATTGTCCGCAGAGACGATAATGACGCGCTTGCAGCGACCGCCGCGGATCCAGTCCTCGGCCAATGCCACGGCCTGCGTCGTGCTGGCGCACGCGCCGTTGACCTGGGTGTTGGGTCCACGCGCACCGATCTCCTCGGCGAATTGCGAGTGACCCATCGACAGGATGCGGAACAGGAAGCGCCGGTCGAAACGGTATTCCGTCTTGCCGACCAGTCCCTTGAGCTCCTCGATGCGGCGGTCGATCTCTTCGATCGTGCCGCTGCTGCCGTTGCCCTGGTGCGCCATCCACTCGCGCAGGCTCTCGAGGCCTTCCAGCTGCTCGCGATGTCCGCGTTCGACGTAGTAGTCGTCGAGCTGCTCGCTGAATGCATCGTAACCGGGGAATGCCGACGCGAAGATAACGCCGGTCTCGTCCCGCAGCGCTTCCGGCAAGCGCCAGCGATCCGGCAGTTTGCTGCCCGTCGTCGTCGTCTTGTAATTGAGTACCAGCGGGATACCGGCATCTCGCAGGGCATCGAGACCGACCGCAACTGCCATCGCCGTCGTTGAATCGAATGCCACGGCGCGCTCGGGTTTGACCCCAAACTCCTTCGCAATATCGAATTCGCCGGCGCGGCCGCCGAGTTTGACGACGTCTTTGGTGTCGTCAATCGTGACGAAGATCGGGTCGCCCTTTTCCGGTTTGACGAGACGCGTAATGTGCTTCTCGGTCATCGCCTGCCGGAGTCGGAACGGCAGGACGTCGATCAGTTGTTCGCCGTGCAGGATTCGGCTGACGTTCTCATCGTCGAACACCTTCGATGTGCCCGGCAGGCCGAGCGCTGCCCCGCTGACGACAATGTCCTCAGCGCTTCCGGCACCGGCGCCCGTCAGGATCTGCTGGCCGCGCGCGACGAATTCGTCGAACAGCCGGGACAGTTCCTGTTTCGCGTCCGGCGCGGGTGCGGTTGCGGCTGCGGTTGCGGGTACGGGCGCAGGTGCAGGGGGGGGCGCGGCAACGGCGGCGGATTCGGTCACGACAGGTTCCGCGACCGCTCGTCCGGTGCCGTGGCCCGCGGCGTACAGACCGCAGAGCGCCTGGTTGAATGACGTCATCGTACCCGTCTTCGGATGGTTGACGAACAGCGACACGACGTCGCCCTTGTCGCCCAGCACGCTGTCGACGAAGCCTTTCAGTGCTTTCTTGGGACCGACCTCGACGAATACGCGAACGCCGGCGTCGTACAACTCGTTCAGCCCGTTCACGAACTGCACGGGGGAGGCAATCTGCTTGCCGAGCCCGTCTATGATCTTGTCCACGGCGCCTTCGCCGGTTTCGTAGAACTTGCCCGTGACATTGCTGATGATCGGGAGCTCGGGCTCGCGAATCTGCATGCGGGAGAGCACGGCTTTCAGCGGCTCACTTGCCGGCGCCACGATCCGGGTATGGAATGCATGACTGACCGGCAGCGGCACGGCCTGCATGTCCTCGGCGCCAAAGCGCTCGACCGCCTCGTCGATCGCGGCGCTCTCGCCGCCGATGACGGCCTGTTCGTTGCTGTTGATGTTGGCGATGACGAGATAGCCGTCGACACTCGCAATCACGCGCTGTATGTCCGCCAACGGCGCGAAAACGGCCGCCATCTTGCCGTTGTCCTCCATGGCCACGTGTGTCATTTCCCGGCCACGCGCGCTGACCGCTTCCAGCGCTTCGGCAAACGACAGCACACCCGCCTGCACGAGCGCCGCGTATTCGCCGAGGCTATGGCCCATGACCATGTCGGGCTGCACCCCGTACTCGTTGAGCAATTCGGTCAACGCGGCATCGGCCGTCAGCATGGCCGGCTGCGTGATCTCGGTCTGCCTGAGTGCGTTGTTGGCGGCGGCGAGGGATTCGTCGTCGTCGGCGTCGACGAAGATGACATCCGACAACCGGTGATCGTCGAGATGCGGACGCATCACGCGGTCCGCCTGCTCGAACACGGCTCGCACCACAGGCTCGCGATCGCGGAGCTCCGCAAGCATGTTGAGATACTGTGAACCCTGTCCCGGGTAAAGAAAGGCGATTTTCTGTTTCTCGCCGGAGCCGCGGAATACGCCTTGCGACGTCAGCGCCGTCCAGACCGACGCCTCGTCACGCTCGAAAGCCTTCAAAGCCAGGTCGATTTTGCGGGCCAGGTCCTTCGGCGTATTGAAATCGATAGCGATACGTTCGGGCGCGGCGAGGTCGCTCGCGAGCGGCGCCTCCTGACCGAGCGCACGATTGGCTTCGGCATCGGCCTTGAGGTTTCGCAGGCGCGTTGCGAGTTCGACCGCCGTATCGGCGCCGAGGACGACGGCGCCGCTCAGCGGTGCCCTGGCCGCAATGCCCGCGACGGTGGCGGGCACCGTGTCATGAGTCGATTCCGGCTCCTTGCGATCGGTGGTCAGGCTGCCGGGCACGTACTCCTCGAGCACGGCGTGAAAATTGGTGCCCCCGAATCCGAACGCGCTCACACCGGCGCGACGTACGCCACAGGGCGGTTTCGCCCAGTCGGTGAGTTCCGTGTTGACGTAGAGCGGCGAGTGTTCGAAGTCGATGTTCGGGTTCTTTGCATCACAATTGAGGCTGGGCGGGAGGACCTTCTCGTTGAGGGCAAGTACGGTCTTCAGTATTCCGGCTGCGCCTGCGGCGCCCTTGAGGTGGCCGATGTTCGATTTCACGGATCCCAGCGCAACGCTGTTCGGCTGCGCGCCCGCGCTCGAGAACACGTCGGTCAGGGCTTCTACCTCGACGACGTCGCCCACGCGCGTCGACGTGCCGTGGCCTTCGATGTAACTGGCCGTCGACGGCGACAGCCCGGCGTTTTCCCAGGCACGTTGTACCGCCAGCTTCTGACCGACCGGGTTCGGTGCCGTGATGCCCTTGCCCTTGCCGTCGCTCGAGCCACCCATGCCGCGCAGGACGGCGTAGATGCGATCGCCGTCGCGTTCGGCGTCTTCGAGGCGTTTCAGCAGGAACAGCGCCGCTCCCTCGCCCATGACGAAGCCGTCGGCACCGTCGGCATAGGGGCGCGTCCCGGTTGCCGACAAAGCGCCGATCTTGCAGAACTTGACGAACGTGGAGGCGCCCATGTTGCGATCGATGCCTCCGGTGATGACCGCATCGTAATCGTGTTCCTCGAGTCCCTCGACCGCCGCACTGATCGCCGCCATGGCCGATGCACAGGCGGCGTCGACGACGTAGTTGGGACCGTGGAAATTGAACAGGTTGGCGATTCGGCCTGCCATGACGTTGGCGAGCTCGCCCGGCATCGAGTCCTCGGTGATCTCCGGGATGCTTTCGCGCAGCCCCGCGCGCGCTTCGGCGACGATGGCCTTGCGCAGGTCCTCGGGCAACTCACGGAAGCTTTCGGCTTCCTCGAGCTCGCGCGCGAACTCGGGGAAAAACACGCGCAATGCCGTCATGTAGTGTTTTTCGCCGGCCATTGCGTTGCCGAGAATGACGGCGGTGCGGTCGGTGTCGAGCGGCCGCTCCGGGTAGCCGTAGTCCTCGAGCACACTTCGCGTGCAGGCGATGCCCCAGCGCTGGGCGTCGTCCATGGCGCTGCCGACCTTGGGCGGTATCGGCAGTTTCCAGTCGAAGGGCTTCCACTCCCAGTCCCTGACCCAGCCGCCGATCTTCGAGTAGGTGGCATCGTCGGTCTCGGGGTCCGGGCTGAAATAGAAGTCGGGGTCCCAGCGGTCGGGATCGACGTCGGAAATCGAATAGGTACCCGATTTCAGGTTTTCCCAGAATCGTTCCGCGTCCGGCGCGCCGGGCATGATGGCCCCAACGCCTACGATTGCAACAGCGCGATGTGCTGTGTCCCTCATGATCCTGTCCTCTCTTAACGGCCGTACAACGCGTCGGCGACGGCGTTCATGTCTTCGATCATCCCGGCCTGCGCGCCGTGGATACTGTCAATGCCGATCGCCTCGGCCAGGCCCGCCTGCATCGCGGTGTCGGCGCCGACGACCAGCGCCAGGCCTTCGGCGGCGACTTTGGCCGCGGCCTGTCGCGCGAGTATCCGGGCCATCGTGCTGAGCATTGCCGCTCCGTAACGCGTATCGGCCTTTTCGTCGAGGCGATTGTCGGCTGCGGCCGCCGCGCGCCGCGAAAGACTGGCGGCACATTCGGCCCAGGCCATCAGTTCCCCGAGCCGGAACAGCACGTGCTGGTTGCGGGTCAGCCTGCCGGTGCGGCAACGCTCCAGGATTCCGGCCAGTGCGTGCAGCGCGAGCGCTGCGATCGCGGCGCCCGTTTCGGGCCGGGTTGCCTGCAGCGCTTCCATTTCCCGAGCCATTGCATGGTAGTAGTCGCCGCGCGTCTTCAGGTGCCATTGCCACCGGTCGCGCGCGATCGTCATTTCCATGATCTCGGAGGTGCCTTCGTAAATCGTCGTGATACGCACGTCGCGTTTGATCTTCTCGACCATGTACTCGCGGGTGAAACCGTAACCGCCGAGCGCCTGTATCGCCGCCTCGGCGGCCGCATTGCCCGCTTCGGAACTGAAGTACTTGGCAATCGCGCCCTCGGTGGTGAGCGCGCCTTCACCGGCATCGAGGCGGGCGGCGGTTTCCTCGATGAACGCACGGCCACCCTCGAGACGCACGACGTGCGGCACGATGAGCTTGTGCGTGTAGCCCTGCTTCTCGGCCAGCGGCGTGCCGGCCTGGACCCGTTCCTTCGAGTACTCGATCGCGCGGTCCATGGCTTCCACGCCGGGGCCGAGTCCGAACGCGGCGACCATGAGTCGCGTATAGCCGAAGACCTGCTGTGCCTGCGCCAGGCCTTGTCCCTCGACGCCGCCGAGCAGCTGCTCGACGGGAACGTAGACGTCATCGAGCATGACGGCCGCCGTGTTGCTGGAGCGTATGCCGTGCTTGTCTTCGGGTTTGCCGTGGCTCAGTCCTTCGGTGCCGGCTTCGACGACGAACCAGGTGGGACCACCGGGCGCCATTGCGAGCACCGTATACAGGTCGGCGAAGCCGCCGTTGCTGATCCACTGTTTGGCGCCGCTGATCCTGTAGCCCGTGACGCTGCCGTTGTCGCCGACGGGTTCGGCGCGCGTCTTGAGGGCGCCGAGGTCGCTACCGGCCAGCGGCTCGGTTGCCGCATAGGCCATGAGCAGGCCTTCCTCGGCCAGCCGGCCCATCCAGTGGGCCTGCTGCTCGGGCGTGCCGCCGACCCGGATCGGGTCGCTGCCGAGAAACGTCGCCAGCACGCCGGTGGCGATGCCCAGGTCGACGCGAGCCATGGCCTCGCAGACACGGTAGACGTCGAAGGCGCCTCCGCCCATGCCGCCGTATTCCTCGGGAATGAACAGCAGCTGGATGCCGATGGTCTCTCCGCACAGGTCCCTGACGAGCTTGAGCGGAAACTCTTCGTCCGCGTCGAGATCCAGCAGCAGTTTTTCAGGAAGAGCGTCGGCCGCGAAACGTTCCACGGCCTCGAGCGTCATGCCGAGTACTTCGGCGTCAATTGAACTTGTCATAGCGAATACCTGATCGTCCCCCCGACCGCCGCGCGGCCGTTCCCCCCAACCCCTATTAGTCAACCGAGCGACCGCCCGGTCAATTGCGGAACCTATCTATGCCTGTTTCGGCATGACGCCGCTGCCACCCCAACAGCGACCGGCGCCGGCTTTAGCCGACGCTGTAATACGTTGGTGACGCTGGTCCCACCGGCAGTCCGAGCACGAACGTCCAGGTGAAAAAGAACAGCGACCAGAAGATAAGAAAGGCGGCCGAATAAGGCAACATCATGGCGATCAGCGTGCCGACGCCGGCCTTGGGTTCGTACTTGGCGACGAACGCCATGATCAGCCCGAAATAGCTCATCATCGGCGTAATGATGTTCGTGCTCGAATCGCCGATGCGATACGCCGCCTGGATGACCTCGGGCGCATAGCCCAGCAACATGAGCATCGGCACGAAGATCGGCGCCGTGACCGCCCATTGCGCGGACGCCGAACCCAGCATCAGGTTGATGAACGCGCAGACGAGAATGAAGAAGAAGAACAGCAGCGGGCCGGTGAAGCCGATGCCCTGCAGGAAATTCGCGCCCGTGACGGCCGTGATCGAACCCAGGTTGGTCCAGCCGAAGAACTTGACGAACTGGGCGGCGAAGAACACCAGCGCGATGTAGAGACCCAGCGTACTCATCGCATGCGCCATCGCGTTGATCACGTCCCGGTCCGACCGGATCGTTCCGACCGCGCGGCCGTAAACGATGCCGACCATCAGGAAGTAGACGAAGATGATGGCGACGATGCCCCGGAGGAACGGCGAGCCGGCGACGGCGCCGGTCTCCTGGTTGCGCAGGATGCCGTCCTCGGGAACGACCATCCAGGCAATGAGAGCTGCGAAGATGAGCGTCGCCCAGAGCGTGTGCCACAGGCCTTTCTTCTCCAGCGGCGTCAGGGGGTCCATCCGGTGCGTATCTTCGTCGCTGATATCGGTGGGCGTGCCCTTGTACTCGCCGAGAGACGGTTCGACGATCCGCAGACTGATGAAACTGCCGATCGCCGTGATCAGGAAGGTACTGGCAATCATGAAGTACCAGTTGGCGCTGACGTCGACTTCGTACGCCGGGTCGATGAGCCGCGCGGCCTCCGTCGTGATGCCCGACAACAGCGGGTCCACGGTGCCGATCAGCAGGTTTGCACTGTAGCCGCCCGAGACGCCCGCGAACGCGGCCGCCAGCCCGGCCAGCGGATGGCGCCCCAGCGAATGGAAGACCACGGCGGCAAGCGGCACGAGCACGACGTAGCCCATCTCCGAGGCCGTATTCGACAGGACGCCGGCGAGGACGATGATGACCGTGACCAGCGCCGGCTTTGCGTTGAGTACCATGCCGCGGATCACCGCGGTCAGCCAGCCCGATCGCTCGGCGACGCCGACACCGAGCAGTGCGACGAGCACCGTGCCGAGCGGCGCGAACTCGACGAAGTTCCTGACGAGGTTGAGGACGATCAGCCTCAGGCCTTCGGCATTCATGAGGCTGACGACCTCGATCAGGCCGTTGTCGGCGCGGCCCTTGGCGCCGACGGGACGCGGGTCCACCACCGAGACGTCGAAGAAGCCGAGAATGCCGGACAGCACGACCACGGCGACCGCAAACATCGCGAACAGCGAGACCGGGTGGGGTAGCGCATTGCCCAGCCACTCGACGACGTGGAGAAATCGAGTGATTCTGCTGTTGTTGTTCGCGGGCGCGGTCGCTTCGGCCATGGGG
>JANQGP010000404.1 GCA_028277265.1 Woeseiaceae bacterium
CGGACGGCTAAGCCGTTCGTTTGCGGCGCATCAGCAGCAGGCCGAGCAGTGCCGCAAGCATCGGCCAGCCGAAAGCACCGCCACCAGCGCCCGACGACGGACGTTTGCGGTTGTCGTACATCGGTTGTTGCTGATCGACGCGGCGATTGCGCGGCGGCTCCACAGCCCTGGCTTCACGAGCCTTGCGTTCGTCGGTCACACGGTCGCGGTTCCTGCGATCGATGCCCCGTGCGGCAAACACCTCTTCGCGCACGACGATCATCGACGTGTAGTCCGTGACGAGACCGTACTCGATCGCGAGATCGGTAATCGCGTCCTCGGTGTCCGCATCCGCGCCGAAGTAGTCCATCTTCGACTGCAGGTTCTCGATGGTTGCGTACGCCCAGATCCGTTCGAGTTCGGGGTTCAGGTCCGACCGCGCCGGCATCGGGAAACGTGTCTTGTACTCGACCTCCTGGCCAGCGACTTTTCCGGTCAGCGTGACGATCGCATCGTCGGCGCCCCAGTAATGACCCAGCACCTTGAGCTGCTCGCCGTGATACAGGCTGCCGATGCGCTCCGGCGTGAGGTCGGCCACCTTCGTGCCGTCAATGGTGAGCATGACGTCGTGCAGCGCGGCATGGCGGATCTTGCCGGTCGCCTGGAGAAGCTGACCCGAGATGTCGTCGCTGTTGGACGTTTCCATCGCAAAGCCGTTCGACACCTCGGTCATGGCCTCGAGCAGCGGGCGGTTCGCGCTGTTGCCCATGATGAACGTAAACAGGCGCACGTCGTGCTGCTTCATCATCTCGAGAAACGCCTTCTTCTCGGTGACACCGACGTTCGCGACCCCGTCCGTGACAAGCGCCAGCCCTGAGGTGCGGTCGCTGTCGAGACTACCGAGACCTGCCCGCAGGCCCGCATACAGGTTCGTGCCGCCGTTCGCCTGGAGCCGACCGACCTCGGCCGCCCACTGACTGACGCTGTTCGCGTCTGCGGTGACAAAGCCACGGGTCAGCTCGCGCGACGAATTGTTGAACAGGAATATGCGGAAGCGATCGGCCGGGTTCAGCGTGCCGAGGGCCTGCTGCACGCCATCGGCCAGCGTGGCGAACTTGCCCTGCATCGATCCCGAGATGTCGAGGACGAACACCCAGTCACGGCCGCTTTCGATCAGCGGCAGGTCGCCGCCCGGAGTGAAGGTCATCATGAATGTACCGCGGCCGTTCCGGTCGGGCTTGTGAGTGACGAGGTCGACGGAGCCCGGCAGGCCAGGCGCATGACGCCAGTAGACCACGATGTCGGTGTCGAGATTGGCAACACCCGATGTGGTCGACGCCGGCGGCGGCGTTTCACCTGCCTCGATCGCGGCGACCTGGGCCGCGAAGTCCTGATCGGCCGGGTTCGACCCCGTCGAATGCAGGTCGATCGTCCAGTGCCCGGCTCCCATCTGCGTCAGGACGGCGTTCGGCTGGCCCGGCAGGCGGACCGCGTCAACCGGGTAGGACGACTTCAGCTCGAGATGGAAACTGAACATGCCCGTCACGGCGTCGCGAACTTCCCAGAACGCCTTGCGCTCCTCGTCCACGCCGCCTTCCTCGAGCGGATACACGTATCGACCGATGCCGGTATCCGTGCTCGCGCTCTGTACATAGACGAGTCGGGTGCGGACATCGCTGTTCGCGCGTACCGGGTATACCGAGATATCGAACGTCCGATAGTCGTCTTTCTCCGCGAGGGCGGTTTCGCGGCCCTGCGATTTCTCTTCCTCGTAGAGCTGGCGGGCTTCTTCCTTCTTCAGGACTTCACCTATCACCGGGTTGCCGTCGATCCAGTATGTGAATTCGGCGACGGCGGCGTGGGAGGGAACCGGGAAGCTGTAGACGGCTTCGAGATCGTTGCCGCCTGCGTTGGCGAATACCTGGTCGATCTCTGTGATGACGTAACCGTCCTCGACGACGACGCGCACCTTGTGATCGCGAATGTCGAGCGAACTCGATTTCCCGTGCGGAATCAACAGACCCGCCGCGCCGGCAGACGCCGTGCAGCAAAAGGTCAGTACGACCGCGAGCAGACTCGCTTGGATCCTGGTTTTCATGACAATCTCCTAATTAAACAACGTTCAATTACCAGCCAAAGAAAAACCGCTTTTATTAAACGGTGTTTAATTTATACACAAATATTGAACGTTGTTCAAATAGTGGTAGTGTTTGGCTTGGTTACACCGTTTTCGATAGGACATAATGCATGGGCAGGCGCAGCGACCACAGTCGTGACGAAATCAAGGCGATGGCGATCGATGCCGCCGCGAAGATCGTGGAATCCGAGGGATTCGAGTCACTGACGGCGCGCAAGGTCGCGTCGAAGATCGGCTATACGGTCGGCACGCTTTATCACGTGTTCCGCAATTTCGACGATCTCGTGATCCACCTGAATGCCCGCACGATCGACGAAATGGCCGAGCTGATTCAGAAGAGCGTCAAGCGCAAGCGCAGCCCGGAGTCGCGAATCCGGACGATGACCGAGGTGTATGTCGACTACGCGACCGAGCACCCGGATCGCTGGCGCCTCGTATTCGAGCACCAGGCGCCGCGCGGACTGCCGACACCGGAACTGATGAAAGTACGTCGTGACGTGTTGTTCGAGATGGTAGCCGAGAACCTGCGCGAGCTGTCACCCAGGCATGTAAAGCAGGAAATCGATCACACGGCGACGGCGCTCTGGAGCGGCGTTCACGGCATCTGCATCCTGGCGCTGACCGGCAAGCTCTACCTGGGTGGCGCATTCTCGATGAGCAAGCTCATCGACACGCTCATCGAGTCGGTCCTCAACGAGTTTCGCAAGAATCAGCCGGTGGACTAGCAGCCTCGAATTCCTTCGTTAACAGGCTGTTAACCCTGTGTCGCGAGGTCTTCGAGGAAGGTCTCCTGGGCGGAGATGCGCTCTTCGCCCCGGGCCGGCGTTGTGCGGGCATAGGTACCGTCGCTGTTCAGAATCCAGGCCTGGCAGTTGTCGGCGAGGAACAGTTCGAGGTGCTTGCGCAGCTTGTCCTTGATGGCTTTCTGGCGAATCGAGAAGCAGGACTCGTTGCGCCGGAACAGGTTGCGATCCATCCAGTCTGCGCTCGAGCAGTAGAACTCCTCGTCGCCGTCGTTCAGGAAATAGTAGACCCTGGAATGCTCGAGGAATCGGCCAACGATCGAACGGACGTGAACGCTCTCGGAGAGCCCCTTCACGCCAGGGCGCAACGAACAGATGCCTCGCACGATGAGATCGATCGTGACACCGGCCTCCGACGCCTCGTAGAGCGCTTCGATGATCTTGGGTTCACTGAGAGAATTGATCTTCGCGATGATGCGGGCGTCCTTGCCGGCTTTCGCGTTTTCGGTCTCTCGCCGGATCTTCTTGATCATTGCATCGAAAAGGCTGAACGGCGATGCGTACATGCGCTTCAGCCCCCGGGCTTCGGTCAGGCTCGTGAGCTGCAGGAACAGCTTGTGGACGTCCTCGCCGAGCCGCTGGCTGCTCGAGAAGTAGCCGTAGTCCGTGTAGACCGACGCGGTGGCATGGTGGTAGTTGCCGGTGCCGAGGTGGACGTAGCGAACGAGCTCGTCGTCCTCGCGCCGGACGACCAGCAGCATCTTCGCATGCGTCTTGTAGCCCACGAGGCCGTAGACGACGTGGGCACCGGCTTCCTGCAGGCGGTTGGCAAGCGCAATATTCGCGGCCTCGTCGAATCGCGCCATGAGTTCGATGACGACAGTGACTTCCTTGCCGGAGCGCGCGGCGCGCACGAGGTGATCGACGATCGGAGAGTCCGCGCCGGAACGATACAGTGTCATCTTGATCGCCAGAACGTTCTTGTCCCGCGCCGCCGCCGAGATGAAATCGATCACCGGGGTAAATGACTGGTAAGGGTGATGCAGGAGCACGTTTTTCTGCGACAACACGTCGAAGATGTCGTCGTAGTCGAGCAGCTCCGCGGGCAGCCCCTGCGTGAACGGCGGGTACAGGAGGTCCGGGCGATCCTCGAGATCGCAGACCGTCGCCATGCGGTTCATGTTCACCGGCCCCTCGACCAGGTACATGTCCTGCTCCTGCAGGTCGAAATGATCGAGCAGGAACTCGCGCAGGTCCTCGGGGCATTCGTGCCCGATCTCGATGCGTACGGCGGCGCCGTAGCGGCTGGCTTCGAGCTGGCCCTCAAGCGCCCGAACCAGGTCATCCACTTCTTCCTCGTCGATGTACAGGTGACTGTTGCGCGTGACGCGGAACTGGTAGCAGCCATCGACCTCGAGGCCCGGGAACAGCGCATCGACATGCATGCGAATGATCGAGGACAGGAATACGAAGTTGTGCTCGCCCGGTTTACTCAGTTCCGTGGGCAATTCGATGATGCGCGGCAGGGAACGCGGGGCCTGGACCATCCCGCGATGCCGCCGCCGACCGAAGGCGTCGCGACCGTGGAGGCGCACGATGAAGTTGAGGCTCTTGTTGAGCACGCGAGGGAAGGGTCGCGACGGATCGAAAGTGAGGGGCGTCAGGACCGGGACGACCTGCTCGTCGAAATATCTTCCGAGCCACTCCTGTTGCTCCTCGTTCCACTCTTCAGCCTGCACGAAGCGAACGCCGGCGTCCGCCAGCTGCGGAAACATCAGCTCGTTCAGGACCTCGTATTGTTTCCTGACCAGCGCGGCGCTTTCCTCCCTGACCCGGTCGAAAAGCTCCCTGGCAGGAATCTTCTCCGGCCCCTGAGCGGGCGCACCGATCTCCATGCGCTGCTTGAGGCCAGCGACGCGGATCTCGAAGAACTCGTCGAGGTTGGTGCAGCTGATGCACAGGAAACGAAGCCGCTCGAGCAAAGGCACCTCGGGGTCCTCCGACTGCGCGAGCACCCGTTTGTGGAACTCGAGCAAGCTGAGTTCGCGGTTGATGTAATGGCTGTCCATGTCAGCGAGAGTGTATCGTGCCCAATACGACTTTGCGGCTTGCGCCGGTCACACTTGGAAGGTTTCCAGTTTCGTCGTTCATCGTGCGCATCGCAAGCCAGGCAAATGCGACAGCCTCGACCCAGTCGGGATCGAGGCCGACCGCCGCGGTTGTATCGATGCCTGTTCCGGGCAGGTTTCGGCCGAGCCGGCGCAGGAGTTCGGGGTTGTGTGCGCCTCCGCCGCAGACGAACACCTGATCCGTCTGCCTGGCATGGTCGCGAATCGCATCCGCGATCGATCTCGCGGTGAGTTCACACAACGTTGCCTGCACGTCGACAGGCGTATGGGCATCGGTCAGGTACTCCTGCAGCCAATGCAGGTTGAAGTCCTCGAGCCCCGTGCTTTTGGGCGGTGCGAGATCGAAGTATTCGAAGCCGAGCAGGCGTTTCAGCAGCAACTCGTCGCAGGTGCCCTCGGCCGCCCAGCCGCCGTCGGCATCGAACGCCTCACCACGGTGGACGTGAATCCAGCGATCGAGCAGCGTGTTGCCCGGGCCGGTATCGAATCCGATCACGGGCGTCCCGCCCGGCCCGAGGACCGTAATGTTCGCGATGCCGCCGATATTGGTGACGACCCGGTTGGTGTCGGGCGTGCGGAACAGCCACTCGTGAAAAGACGGCGTCAACGGCGCCCCCTGGCCGCCCGCCTCGATATCGGCGCTTCGAAAGTCACCGACGGTCGTAATGCCGGTGCCGTCGGCGATCAGCGCCGGGTTGCCTATCTGTAGCGAGTACGGCCGGATCGCGTCGGGCTGGTGCCGTACGGTCTGGCCATGGCTGCCGATCGCGCGAATCGCGGCGGCATCGAGCCCGCTGGCCGCGAGCACCGCGTTGGCCGCGTTGCGGAAGCACTCGCCGACGGCGCGATCGGCAGGCATGGCCAGACCGTACGGCACCAGCCC
>JANQGP010000419.1 GCA_028277265.1 Woeseiaceae bacterium
GCTGGTCGCCGGCGGCGTCATCGCGCAACTCGGCGCCGAGGGTCTCACGACGCCGACAGCGGGCGACACGCGCCGTTTCTACAACACGCCGGACGTCGCAATGTTCAACGACGCTCGCCAGAATCGCCGGTACATCTCGGTGAGCATTGGTTCCGGTTACCGCGCGCATCCGCTGGATCAGAGTGCGACGGACCGTTTCTATTCGATTCGCGACGCGAACGTCTTCAACGCGCTCGACCAGGACACGTACGACAACATGACGCCGTTCACCGAGTCGGACCTGATCGACGTATCCGGCCAGCTCGACATCACGATTACGGAGGCCGACGCGGCATGGATGCTGACTCTGCCGGCTAACCAGATGGTGCTCGCCGACTCCGTCACGTTCAACGACGAGATCTTCTTCGTGAGCTTCTCGCCGGACAACGCGGGCGCTTCAGTTTGCCGTGCCGGCCAGGGTACGAACTTCCTGTGGCGGGTAAGCGTTCTCAACGGCGATCCGATTATGGACGACTTCGGCAACATCCCGGCGGGTGATGAGGACCTTGCGCGTCGTACACAGCTTGCGCAGGGCGGTATCGCGCCGTCACCGCAGTTCCTCTTCCCGACCGAGGACGATCCGAACTGCACGGGCGCGGACTGCGCACCGCCGCCGATCGGCTGTATCGGTGTCGAGTGCTTTGACCCGGGATTCGCCAATTTCCCGGTCCGCACGCTCTGGACGCAGGACGGCATCGAATAACTGAGGTGTGGTTCGCGGCATGGACCGCCGGGAACCGCGAGAATTGGGCAAGTGTCTGTCAACACGACATGGAGTTAGGAAGATGACAGTTCGAGCACTACTGATCGCAGCATTGCTGATGGTTGCACAACCTGCCTCGGCGCAGATCGCCACCGCTGTGGCTGCGGTGGAAGCTTCGCCTGCCAATATCATCCTGCCGGGCGACACGGACGGAATGATCACGTTCCGCCCCTGCGACGGCGATTGTGACGAAGACTATGTAAGGGTGCGGCTGAGCGCCGGCACGAAATTCACGGTGAACGGCAAAGCCGTAAAGTTCGCCGATTTCAGGAGGGAATTCGCCACCATCAAACGTAACCCCGAGAGTTACGCGCTGGTGACGTACGAGACAAAGACAAACACTGTTACGAGCATCGAAATCGCCAGATAGACACATTGACATGTGACTTTTGAGCGATAAGTCACGGATTGACAAGAGAGGAACGGAACATGTTTATGTCCCGGACACGCACCGCTTGGGCTGCTGGTGCAACACTGATGACCCTCCTCGTCGGGGCTCCCGTATGGGCTGACGATGTCGAGCTGCTGCTTTCGACCCCCGCGACGAGCAATGCGGCGAAGCCGAATATCCTGTTCATCATCGACTCCTCGGGTTCGATGACGACGGTCGAGACCAGCCAGGAACCGTTCATCGCCGGCAGGGACTATACCGGTGGCGACTGTGATGACGACTATTACTACTGGACGACAGGCACGTCGATTCCGTCATGCGGCAGCGATCGTCGCATCAAGAAGTCGTCGTTCGTGTGCGCGCAGGGCGTCACCCAGATCAGCGACGCCGGCTCGTACACCGACACGATGGCCATGTACCGCCCCAACAGCAACAATAAATGGAAGTGGCGCCAGCTCTCCAAGAACCGTGACACCAATGCCGTCGAATGCAAGTCCGATTCGGGCGTGCACGGTTACGGTGCGGACCCCGCAAATGAACCATACGCACGGGCCGGCACGAACGTCTCGCCGTACACGAACGACGGCGACCGCGAAATCAACTGGGGCGTGAAACCGACGCACCAGATCGTCACGATGTATGACCCGGATTACCTGAGCTGGTACCACGACCCGCCCGGGTCCAGCATGAGCCGCACCGACATCGTGAAGGCCGTGACGAAGAACGTGCTCGGCTCCGTCAAGGACGTCAACGTCGGGTTCATGCGTTTCCATCACAGCCAGGGCGGCCCTGTGATTCACGGGCTCAAGGACCTGGACTCCAACCGTACGGAGGCGAACAACGTGGTCGACGACATTCCGGCCGATGGTTGGACGCCGCTCTCCGAAACACTCTACGAAGCGGCGCTTTACTGGCGCGGCATGGACGGCCACTACGGCGGCGTATCGTCGACGGACCAGGACGCACTGGACGCCTGGGACAGCGACGAAGGCTGGATCGACTACAAGGCGCCGGCCGAGTACGCCTGCTCCAAGAACTTTGTGGTGCTGCTGACGGACGGCGCCCCGACAAAGGATACGGACGCCTTCAACCGGGTTCCCCAGTTGCCAGGCTTCGGCCGCTCGAGCTGTAACAACATCACGGGCGGCGACGATGAGAACGTCAACGGCGCGTGCCTCGACGACGTAGCCGAGTACCTGCAGCGCGTCGACATCAACCCGAGCGTACCCGGCGAGCAGACCGTCAAGACCTATACGATCGGCTTCTCCGTCGACCTGCCGATCCTCAGGGATACGGCCGCTCGCGGCGGCGGTGAGTATTTCCTTGCCTCCGACGTGACGTCATTGACCGCGGCATTGACGGAGATCGTCACGAACATCTTCGACCGCGACATCTCCTTTACGGCGCCGGCCGTCGCAGTGAACGCGTTCAACCGCACGCAGCACCTCAACGACTTGTACGTTTCGGTCTTCCGCGCAACCGACCACGTTCACTGGCCAGGCAATATGAAGAAGTACCGGATCAACGGCACGACGATCGAGGACGTCAACGGCAACGATGCCGTGGACCCGAACACGGGCTTCTTCGCCGACACGTCGAAGAACTTCTGGGCGCAGGGCAGCATCGTCGATGGTGCCGACGTCTATCAGGGGGGCGTCGCCAACGCGTTGCCGAGCCCGGCATTGCGCAAGCTGTATACGAACAACGGCTCGAGCGACCTGACCGCCGTGTCGAATCACATTTCGACGGCCAATCTGGGGGCTTTCGACGGCGCGGACTTCGGCCTGACAGGCGCGGCGGGTGAGCCGAGCCTGAGCAACCTGATCGAATGGATGCGAGGCGTCGACGTCAAGGATGAAGACAGCAACCCGGAGACGCTGGTGCGATATGCCATGGGCGACACGCTGCACTCGCAGCCCGCCGCCCTGGTCTACGGCCGGTCGGGCGGTTCCTACGACGTAATCCTGTTCAGTGCGACGAACGATGGCTACCTGCACGCCGTCAATGCCGACACCGGCCAGGAGATGTGGTCCTTCGTGCCGCGCGAATTGCTGATCAACATGTACGATTTCTACGAGAATGAAAACGTCGACTTCAAGACGTACGGAATCGACGGTGACATCATTCCGATCGTCTACGACGAGAACGAAGACGGCATTATCGATACGACTGACGATTTCGTGCGGCTCGTCTTCGGCATGCGTCGTGGCGGCGACAACTACTACATGATCGATGTGACGAATCCGAATGCGCCGAAACTCGAATGGATCCGTTCATTCCCCGAGATGGGCGAATCGTGGTCGTCACCGGTCGTTGCAAGGGTCAAGGTCAACAGCCAGACGCAGGCCAGCCCGCAGGACGCGGTGCTCGTCATCGGCGGCGGCTACGACACTTCGCACGATGCCCCGGCGCATCCGGACTCTGCCGACGTCGAAGGCGCGGCGATATTCATGCTCGACCTCGAGACGGGTGACCAGATATGGCGCGCCGGTCGCGACCAGAACGCGAATCTGACGGCAGCGAAGATGACGCGGGCCATTCCGAGTCGCATCCGTGTCATCGACGTCACCGGCGATGGCTACGCCGATCGCATGTACGCCGCCGACCTCGGTGGCCAGATCTGGCGCTTCGACATTGCGAACGGGCAGGCGCCGAACAGCCTGGTTCGCGGCGGCGTGATCGCGCGCCTCGGCGCCGAGGGTCTCAGCACGCCGGCGGCCGGCGATACGCGTCGTTTCTATACGACGCCGGACGTTGCGATGTTCAAGGATAGTCGCCACGATCGCCGCTACCTTGCGATCAATATCGGGTCCGGCTATCGCGCCCATCCGCTCGACAACTCGGCGACCGATCGTTTCTATTCGCTGCGCGACCCGAACCTCTTCACCCCGCTGACACAGACTCAGTACAACAACTACCCGATCATCACCGACAGTGACCTGATCGACGTTGCGGGCCAGTTGGACACGGTGATCCCGGCGGACGGCGACGGCTGGATGATGACGCTGCCGGCCAATGAAAAGGTCCTGTCGGACGCGCAGACGTTCGACAACTCGGTCTACTTCGTGTCGTTCGAGCCGCAAGTCAACTCGGCGGATCCGTGCCAGGCCGGTCTCAGTTTGAACCGCCTGTATCGTATGGACATCGTCAATGGCGACCCGATCGTCGATACGAGTACAGGGGTGCCGCTCGATCCGGCGGACGCCGACGATGCGCGCGTCACGAATCTCGAACAGGGCGGTATCGCACCGAGACCGACGTTCTTCTTCCCGAGCCCCAACGATCCCAACTGCACGGGCGAGGATTGCATGCCGCCACCGATCGGCTGCGTAGGTGTAGAATGTTTCGATCCGGGGTTCCCGAACTTCCCGGTAAGAACGCTATGGACACAGGATGGTATTGACTGATGCGTATAGCCAAAAGACAACGCGGCATCACGCTCATCGAACTGATGATCGTCGTGGTCGTGATCAGTATTCTCGCGGCGGTTGCCTACCCCAACTACCAGGAGTTCGTGGCTCGCGCGAAACGCAATGAAGCCAAAGCGGCTTTGTTGATGCTCGCGACGAACCAGGAGCGCTTCTACCTGAACAACAACACGTTCACGTCGGACCTGACACAGCTGGGCTTCGGCGCCACGCCAAACGCCATCACCGAGAACGACTACTACACGATCACGGTGACAGCCTCCAACGCGAGCAATTTCACGGCCACCGCGACCTATCGATTCGGCGAGCCCGAGAGTTCGAAGTGCCGGGTATTCACGATCAATGGGCGCGGCGACAAGACGTCGTCGCCGTATGACGACTGCTGGACCCGCTCCCGCTGACTCAAGAAAAAGGGGGACAGTTAGATAGGGGACAGTGACCGAGTTTTCGCAGAAATCTCGGTCACTGTCCCCTATCTAACTGTCCCCCTATTTTTCAGGTTGTTCTTCCCGGCCGGAGAAGAACAAGGCGTCAATGATGAGCAGCGCCGCGCCCACCGAGATGCCGGCATCGGCAACATTGAACGACGGGAACGGCCAGCTGCCGAACCATACCTGGATAAAGTCCGTGACATAGCCGAGCAAAATACGGTCGATCAGGTTCCCGACTGCGCCCCCGAGCACGAGCGCAAGTCCGGCCGCGAGGATCGCATGACCCTGATTGCGAATCCGCCAGAGCCACACGGCCAATACCACACTGACGGCGCTCGCCAGCACGATAAAGAACCATCGCTGCCACCCGCCCGCATCCGCAAGCAGGCTGAATGCCGCACCGGTGTTTCGCTGGTGGGTCAGGTTGATGAACGAGTTCAGCGGGATTCGCTCGTACAGCGCCACCCATTCGACGATAGCCCACTTGGTAATCTGGTCGGCGACCACGACGAGCGCCGCGACGGCCATCCACGCAAAGAACCGGGTATTGGACGATTTGCTGTTATCTGTCATTCGTTTTCGTTCCAGTCAGGCAGGGTGCGCCGCCAACGCCGCACGGGCATTGTCTTCGTCGACCTGCATCTGCGCAACCAGTTCCTCGATGCTGTCGAATTTCTCTTCATCGCGTACGTGTTCTATGAAGTCGACATGGATGTATTCACCATAGATATCACGGTTGAAATCGAAAAGGTGGACCTCGAGCAACGGCTTGGTCAGGTCGAACGTCGGTCGGCGGCCGACACTGGCGACCCCGTCGAGCGGTCCTTCGCCGAGCCCGTGCACGCGAACCGCGTAGATGCCCATCACGGCGCTCTGCCGCCGCCTCAGGTCGACGTTGGCGGTGGCATAGCCCAGGTTTCGCCCGACCTGGCGGCCCCGCACGACACGTCCTGACATCCGGTACGGACGTCCCAGCAGCGCCGTGGCGCGCGGCAGGTCGTTGTCGGCCAGGGCTTCACGAATCGCCGTGCTGCTGACTCGCGTATCGCCAACGAGAATACTCGGCACTTGTTCCACCGAGAGTTCCAGGGCCGGGCCGACCCGCAGCAGGTCGTTCACGGTCCCCTCACGCCGCCGCGCAAACCGGAAATCGTCACCGACGACGAGGTGCCGCGTGTTGAGGCCGTGGATCAGGATGCGGCGGATGAAGTCGGCGGCCGGGATATCTCGCATCGCTTCTTCGAACCGCGGACAGAAGAAGACGTCGATATCGTGCGCTGCCAGCGCCTCGAATTTTTCGCGAAATCGCATGAGCCGCGCCGGCGGGTTGTCGCCGGAGAAGAACTCCTTGGGCGTGGGCTCGAAGCTCATCGCGACGGCCGGCCGCCCGGTGTCCACGGCCACGTCCACGACGCGACGCAGGAGTTGCCGATGCCCGAGGTGAATGCCGTCGAATGCGCCGATCGTCACGACGCTGCCGTCCGCGAGGTCAGAATGGGGAAGATCCACCACGTGTCGTACGAGGCGCATGTCAGTCGTGCCTCAGTCGGAACTGGGAGGGCCGCAACCCGAGGATGACGAGCGCGAGGAAATAAACCACCGCACCGGCGGCGACCGAGACGCCCAGCCAGCCAACGCGATCCCCGAGACTCGCGCCGAGCCACCAGTCCGTCGCCCTGTGCAATTGCAGGAGAACCGCGATCATCGCGATATTGGCGACCAGCACGCGCAACAGCAGCGTGCCCCACCCGGGACCATGACGAACCACGCCAGCCCTGCGTAGTCCGCGGTAAAGAAGCACCGCGTTGAGAAGCGCCGCAACCGAGGTGGCCGCCGCGAGGCCCGTGTGCGGACCGTCAAAACCGCTGCGCGTCAGGTACCACGCCGACGATGCGCCGAGCACGAGATTGACGAGCAGTGCGAAGATCCCGATGCGCACCGGCGTGCGCGTATCCTCGCGAGCGAAGAACGCCGGTGCAAGAACCTTGACGAACGAGAAACCGACGAGGCCCGCGGCGTAGGCCTGCAAGGCGAACACGGTCAGCCTGACCGATCGCGCATCGAACTCGCCGCCGAAGAAGAGCGTTATGACGAGCGGCGTCGCAAGCACGATGAGTCCCACCGCGGCAGGGACGGCGATGAGCACGGCAATGCGCATGGACCACTCGAGCGTCTCGGAGAACTCACGCCGGTCTTCGTTCGCCCAGAGGCGTGACAGGTAAGGGAGCGTCACGGTCGCAAGTGCGATGCCAAACAGACCGAGCGGAAATTCCATCAGGCGGTCCGAGTAATACAGGTAGCTGATGCTGCCCACCGGAAGCAAGGACGCGATCATGCCCGACAGCAGCACGTTGACCTGTGCAACCGACGAACCGAAGATCGCGGGCAGCATCAGGCGAAACGCGCGGCGCACGCCGTCGTGTGCGGGCTGCCAGCGCGGTCGTGGCATGGCGCGAATGCGCGCGAGAAACGGCAGCTGAAACAACAGCTGCATCAGTCCGGCGACGAACACGGCATAGGCCAGTGCCATGATCGGCTGATCGAGCATCGGCGCCACCCAGATTGCGGCTGCGATCAGCACAACGTTGAGTATGACCGGCGTAAACGCAGGCACGCCGAACTTGCCGTACGTGTTCAGGATGCCGCCGGCGAACGCGGTCAACGAGACGAAGAACAGGTAGGGAAACGTGAATCGCAGCATCAGGGCAGCGAGGTTGAAGTCTCCTCCGTCGCCGACGAACCCGGGCGCGACGATCAGGACCAGCACCGGGGCGCCGATGACCCCGAGCAATGTCACGACGAAAAGGACGATGCCGAAGGTCCCGGCCATGGCATCGAGATAGGCGCGAGTCTCGTCGTGCCCGTGCTGCTCCCTGTAGCGAGCCATGACCGGCACGAAGCCGGCCGAAAACGCCCCTTCGGCGAAGAAGCGACGCAACATGTTCGGGATACGTTGGGCGACCAGGAAGGCGTCCATGACGAGGGAAGCGCCGAAGAACCGCGCAAACACGATGTCGCGCACGAGACCCAGTATCCTGGACAGCAGCGTCATACCGCTGACGATCGAGGTCTTCAGCGCTAACTTCAGGCCAGATATACGTTTTTTGCCTTCCATGAGGCCTCAAGTGTAGCCCAAATGCCGCGCCCCGAATGTCATTGACAACGGCTTCCCGGGTGCGAATAATACGCGGCTCTTTGACATCAAGACACGGTTAAGACCAGTGGCAAACATCAAATCAGCCAGGAAGCGCGCCCGCCAGGCCGAGAAGACCCGCAAGCACAACATGGGTCTGCGTTCCAAGATGCGTACGGAGATCAAGAAGGTCATCAAGGCCTGCGACGACGGCGATCGAAAAGCAGCCGCTGCCGCCTTCAAGGATGCCGTACCGGTCATCGACAGCATGGTCAACAAGGGCATCGTCAACAAGAACAAGGCCGCGCGTCACAAGAGCCGTCTGAACGCCCGCATCAAAGCCCTTTCGGCCTAAGACTCTACCGCCTCCTCCAACTCCTCGAATTCCTCGAGCGCCTGCATCACCGCGTGCCCCAGGGCCTCGGTGCCCGCGCCCGTGGCGGCACTGACCTCGAAGACGGGTCCCTGCCAGTCGAGCGCGTCGAGCAGCGTCTCGCGAGCAACGTCGAGGTCCTCATCGCCGAGCAAATCGATCTTGTTGATGACGAGCCAGCGTGGCTTTTCCGCGAGTTCCGTCGAGAACTTTGCAAGTTCCGCGGCGATCGCCACGACGTCACGGGCCGGGTCGACGTCCGGGTCTATCGGTGCGATATCGACGAGATGCAGCAACAGGCGCGTGCGCTGCAGGTGTTTCAGAAACCGGATTCCGAGCCCCGCCCCTTCGGCGGCGCCTTCGATGAGGCCGGGAACGTCCGCCATGACGAAGCTCTGCAGGCGGCCCACCCGCACGACACCGAGATTCGGGTGCAGCGTCGTGAACGGATAGTCGGCGATGCGGGGCTTTGCCTGTGACATCGCGGTAATCAGGGTCGATTTGCCCGCGTTCGGCATGCCGAGCAAGCCGACGTCGGCAAGTACTTTCAATTCGAGCTTCAGGTGACGCGACTCGCCGGGTGTGCCGTTGGTCGTCTTGCGCGGCGCGCGATTGGTACTGCTTTTGAAGCGCGTGTTTCCGAGTCCGCCGCGACCGCCTTGCGCCACCAGCTGCTTCTGGCCTTCGGCAGTCAGGTCACAGATCAGTTCGCCGGTATCGACGTCATGAACCACGGTGCCGGTCGGCACGCGTACCTCGAGATCGTCACCGGACTTGCCCGTCATGTTCCGGCCTGCACCGGGCTGGCCATTGCCGGCGCGAAACTTCCGCGCCACGCGGAAATCCGCAAGCGTGTTCAGGGACGGATCGGCGACCAGGTAGACACCGCCTCCATGCCCTCCGTCGCCCCCGTCGGGACCGCCGCGGGCAACGTACTTCTCGCGCCGGAAACTCAGGCAGCCGTGGCCACCGTTGCCGGCGATGACGCGAATCGTTGCCTCGTCGACGAATTTCATAGGCTCAACTCTAATACGAAAAACCCCGCATCAGCGGGGTTCTTGGATGT
>JANQGP010000451.1 GCA_028277265.1 Woeseiaceae bacterium
GTGAAGCTGTCGCTGGTCGCGGTCTGCGGCCCGGAAACGCCGGCATACTCGACGGAGAAGGTGACGTCGTTGAAGTCGTTGTCGCCGCCGCCGGTCTGATCCTCGAAGCCGATCATCAGCGCGCCGTCCTGAATGCCGGAAATGGCGTGGTTGACGCCGTCCGGGTTCAGGTCCGTGCCGGTGTAGAACAGATCGTTAGCGCTGACCGAGTTGGTAACGGCCCCGGTATCGTCCAGGAACTGCAAGCTGCCGTCGTCGCCGAACTGCATGGCGCTGTCGGACGAGCCGTCCAGCCAGCCATATTCGTCGGCACCGTCCTGGATGATGAAGAAGCCGAACTGCTCGCCAGGCGCCAGCCCCTCGAGGGTCGCGGTCGTGCCTTCGGACAGTTCGTCGTCGTCCGTATTGGTCCAGACCATCTGCGGATCGCTCGGGTTGCCGTCGGCATCGAGCTTGTACCAGCCGAGGGAGTTCTCGTAACCGGCGCTCTCGCCCTGGAAGGTGATGGAGACGCCTTCGGCCTCGAGCGGCATGGTCAGATTGCTCTGATCGACCGGGGCGCCGCCGTCGCTCCAATCCGGCGTCGACGGATCCCAGAAATGGGCCAGGGATTCGTCCTGCTCGTAGCTGAGCAGGCCGAGATCGATATCGGACTGGCTGAAGGTGTCGCCAACATCCAGATCGACCCGGTTGCCGGAGCCGTCGTCGAGGTAAAGAGCGCCGAAGTCGACATCGTCGGTGAGCTCGTAGACGAGGTCGGCAACACCACTTTCCTCGTCGGTGAGCTGCAGATCGTCGGTGCCGATGACCACTTCCTCGCCGATGCCGACGGAGGTCTCGCCGTCGCCGGTCAGGACCGGGGCGTCGTTGACCTCGATGGGCAGGACCGACGGTGCCGTGCTGGCCGTCACATTGCCGTCACTGTCCGTCGCCGTCGCGGAAACGGAGAGCGAGAAGTCGTCCGTTCCCTCGGCAACGGTCATCGTCAGATCGGTCACTTGATCCTGAGTCAATGTCCAGGACCCGTCGCCATTGTCCGTGCCGGCCGACAGCGATGCGCCGTCCGGAATGCCGGCAACGGTGATGGCGACCGTTTCCCCCTCGCCGAGGCCGAAGGCATCGGCCGAGATACTGAGCGGATATTCCCAACCGCCATCTCCGGCATCGATCATCGACTGGACGCCGTCGGCGTACAGTGTGCCGACTTCATCGGCTGTGAGCTGACGGTCATAGATGGCGAAGTCGTCGATCTGGCCATCGAACCAGTCGCTGAGTCCGTTCAGGTTGTTGTCACCGCTGCCCCAGGCGTTGGCGCCGACAGCCCACGGATTTTCATTGCCCGCCAGACCGCCGGTATAGTCGTCACTGTCGACCAGCTGCCCGTCGACATAGAGCTGCAGGCCTTCCGGTCCCCAGGTTACGGTCGCCTGGTGCCAGGTGTTGTCGGACAGATCGCCGCCCTGAACCCAGTGGCTCTCATTCGTGCTCTGCAGCCGCACCTTGACCTCGTCGTCGTCGACCAGGACGGTGAAGTGTCCGCCCGTATCGAAACCGCTGGAGTCCTTGGAAACCAGTCCCTGGCGGTCGCCGGCGGCGTCGCTGTTGAACCAGACGGTAATGGATCCGGCGTCGAGCTCGTGGCTGTCATCGTGCGGAACCTCGACCCAATCGTTGTGACCGTCGAAGTTGGCCGAATTCCCAAACTTGGCGTTGCTGGAAATATCGACGTTGTTCAACTCGGCCGGCGCGCCGCCCATCTCGTCGACAACCTCGTCATTGGATTCGGCGTCGAACTTGAAGTAGGTGATGGGTGAGGCGTCGCTGATCGCTTCGGCCTCGCCGACCGAGGCCGACAGCAGCAGCACATCCTCGACCGGGACGTCGACGGAAACCGACGTTGTCTCGGTATCGCCGCCCAGCGACTCGGTCGAGGTGACGCTGACACCGATGGGGAAGTTCTCGACACCGGCCTCCACGGTGATGGTCAGGCCGTCGAGCTGTTCCTGCGTCACGGTCCAGGAGCCATCGCCGTTATCGGTGCCCGCCGACAGGCTGGCGCCGTCCGGCACGCCGGATACGGTGATATCGCTGAGGCTCTCGGAGCCGTCCGTGTCGGTCAGTTGGGCCGTGATGTCGAGCGGATAGGTGATACCGGATGGGACATCCGCGTCCATGAAGGCCTGAACGCCGTCGCTGTAAAGGGTAGCGATGTCCTCGGCCGACAGTTCCTCCCCGTACATGGCGACATCGTCGATATGGCCCTTGAAGAAGTCGCGCAGTTGGCTGTGGGTAGCCTCGTCGTCACCCGAACCCATGGCGCTGGCGCCGATGATCAGCGGGTTCTGGTTAGCTTCGATGCCGCCCGTATAGCTGTTGGTATCGACCAGTTGTCCGTCGACATAGAGCTTCATGCCGCCGTCGCCCCAGGTGAAGGTCGCCTGGTGCCATTCATTGTCGGACAGGCTGCCGCCCTCGACGGTGAAGCTACTGTCGTCATCGTCCTGCAGCCGGACAGTGACCTCGTCATCGTCGATGTACATGGTCATGTGGCCGCCGTCGTCATTGCCGCTGGAGTCCTTGGACAGCAGACCCTGCTTGTCGTC
>JANQGP010000007.1 GCA_028277265.1 Woeseiaceae bacterium
CGCCAGACGGCTGGCCGAAGCCGGTGCCCGGATCGTGGTCCATTACCACCGGGACAGCCCATCGGCCCGTTCGCTGACCACCGAACTCGAAACCGGGAAACCGCTGCAGGCGGACCTCGGTAATGAAGCAGCCGTCGATGCGTTGCTCTCGACCGCGCAGCCGACGGTGGTCGTCAACAATGCCGCTGTGCAGCCGGTCGAACCGCTGGCCGGCATGGGCGTCGCGGCGTGGCGCGCTGTCCTCGCGGCCAACCTCGACGGTGCGTTCCTGGTGACACAGCGCGCCGCCCGGGCGTGGGGCGATGGTGGCGGTGCGATCGTCAACGTTGCGTCAATCGAAGGCGCCGACCCGGCGACCGGGCATGCGCACTATGCGACCAGCAAAGCCGGGCTGCTGATGTTCACGCGCGCCGCCGCACTCGAGTACGGGGCCCGCGGAATCCGCGTCAACGCCGTTTCGCCGGGGCTGATCGACCACGAGGGACTGGCCGAGGACTGGCCCGACGGTGTCGCGCGCTGGCTCGAACGCGCGCCGCTGACACGGCTCGGGACTCCCCAAGACGTCGCCGACGCGGTATTGTTCCTGCTCAGTCCGGCGGCCCGCTGGATCAGCGGCACCAACCTGGTCGTCGACGGGGGGATGTCGGCCCAAAGCAGGTGGTAGAACGACAAGGCAGGCTCCGACCCATGGCAACCGCTCACATCAACGCCGAACCCGGCGACTTCGCGCCGACCGTGCTCATGCCCGGCGACCCGCTGCGCGCGCAGTACATCGCCGAGAACTTCCTGAAGGAAGCGAAGCGCGTCACCGACGTACGCAACATGTGGGGGTTTACGGGCACCTATCAAGACGTGCCGGTGTCGGTCATGGCGCATGGCATGGGCATTCCGTCCGCGTCGATCTACACGCACGAACTGATCACCGAGTACGGCGTGAAGCGGGTCATGCGTGTCGGGAGCTGCGGCACCACGCACCCGGATGTCCGGATGCGGGACCTCGTCATCGCCATGGGCGCATCGACCGACTCCGGCGTCAATCGCATGCGTTTCGGGGGATACGACCTGGCTGCGCTGGCCAGTTTCGACCTCGTCGAAAAAGCGGTGGCGGCGGCGCGGGCGGCGGGCGTCCGCCACCACGTGGGCAACCTCTTCTCGGCCGATCTTTTCTATACGCCCGACACCGACATGTTCGACACGATGGCGAAATACAACGTGTACGGCATCGAAATGGAAGCGGCCGGCATCTTTCCGATCGCGGCCGAACACGACGCCGAGGCCCTGGCCATCTGCACCGTCAGCGACGACATTCCGAACGGCAAGCACCTGAGCGCGGAGGATCGGGCGACCTCGTTCGACGAGATGATCAACGTCGCCCTCGAGACAGCTGTAGCTCCCGACTAGCAACCTGATGCTGTTTCGACGCGCCCGATACGCGCCGCGGACAACACACCCGAATCCATAGCGCAGGCGTGTGAGGGTGTGTTGTCCGCGGCGCCCAGGCTCGCAGGGCATCAACGGCGGTTGGCCCGTAGCACCCGATACACATTACTTCACAAAGTAAAGTAAAAACGAATCATGCAGCGACTTGGCGCTTGACAGAGTGCGTTCAAGGCCAGATACTTCACGAAACAAAGTAAATGCCCCGTGAAGCACGAATTCGACCAAATGATCAGCGCCCCCTGTCGCCTCGGTATCCTGGCAACCCTCATTCCGGGCCTGCCGGTCACGTTCACGGAGATGAAAGACGCGACGAGTCTGTCCGACGGCAACCTGCACGTACAGACCCGGAAGCTGGCGGACGTTGGCTACATCGAGATCAGCAAGACGGCGAAAGGCCGCCGGACCGTCACCGAATTTCGTATCACGGATCTCGGTCGTGAACGGCTTCGACTTCATGTCATGAAGTTGCAGGAGATACTCGATGCGGGTTCGGGCGCCGCGGCGCCCGTATCGCGTGGCGGACGCA
This sequence comes from Woeseiaceae bacterium, assembly GCA_028277265.1. GTDB lineage: Bacteria > Pseudomonadota > Gammaproteobacteria > Steroidobacterales > Woeseiaceae > UBA1847. Next base: position 1,967 of record JANQGP010000007.1, read on the forward strand.
CGGACGATTCGGCGGTGTGGGCATGAGCCGGCCCCGACGCATAGCCATCGGCGCCGACCACGGGGGTTTCGAGCTCAAAGACGCGCTTGCGGCGCACCTCGGAGCCGCGGGCTACAAAGTGACCGACGTCGGTACTTCATCCCGTGAAGCCGTCGACTACCCGGTGTTCGCGCGCGCGGTCGCCGAGGCGGTGGCGACGGGTGCCGCAGACGTCGGCGTCATGATCGACGGGGCGGGTATCGGCTCGTGCATGGCGGCGAACAAGATACCGGGCGTCAGGGCGGCGCTGGCCTACGACGTGTCCAGCGCGCGCAACAGCCGGGCGCACAACGACGCCAACGTGCTGACGCTCGGCGCCGGCCTGATCGGCGCGGCGCTGGCGAAACAGATTGTCGACGTATGGCTCGAAACGGAGTGCACGGAGTCGCGTCATCGGAAGCGGGTGGCGATGCTCTCGGAAGAGGCAACGGTCTTGAACCTGTCCGACCGGGATATCGGGCGTGTCGTCGACCGGCTGCACGAGATTCTGGGTCCGTTGGCGATGCCGGAGCCCGACGGCAACAGTGTCGGCGAGGATCCCGAAGCCGCGCGCGAGTTCGTGCGGCTGGGCGCCACCGGGCTGACGAGTGTCTCGCCCGCCGAGAGGCCGGGCGATATACCTGGGGATCTGGCCCGCTACATCGATCACACGCTGCTCAAGCCCGCGGCCACCGAAGAGCAGATTCGCAAGCTCTGCGCCGAGGCGCTCGAATTCAATTTCCGCTCGGTCTGTGTCAATCCGACGTGGGTACCGCTTGCGGCGAGCCTGCTGCGCGGCAGCGAGGTTCTGACCTGCACCGTTGTCGGTTTCCCGCTCGGCGCCACGGAGCCCGCAATCAAGGCCATGGAAGCGCGCCGGGCGATACGCAACGGCGCGCGCGAAATCGACATGGTGCTGAATGTCGGTGCACTGAAGAGCGGCGACGATGACCTGGTCCTGCGGGACATTCGTGCGGTCGTCGAGGACTGCGTCGATGGCGGCGCGGTCTGCAAGGTCATTCTGGAGACGGCATTGCTGACCGACGATGAGAAACGGCGTGCATCGGAGCTGGCGAAACAGGCGCGCGCGCACTTCGTCAAGACTTCCACCGGATTCTCGACCGGCGGGGCGACCGTCGCCGACGTCGCGCTCATGGCGTCGGTTGTCCGCGGCGCCGGCATGGAGGTCAAGGCGTCCGGCGGAATCAGTTCTTACGACGATGCGAAGGCAATGATCGAAGCGGGCGCAACGCGCCTTGGCGCGAGTGCCAGCATCGGGATCGTGCGGGAAGCAAAATCAACGAGCGTCAGCGCTTGAGGAGTTGTGGCAATGGTTGACTTGAGAGCTTACGTTTTTCTGGACTCACTGCAGCCCCAGTTCGCGTCGTTCCAGGCGACAATATCCAAGGGTTACCTGCCCAAAGTGGGGCAGGCGAGTTTGTTCGTCGAGATCGCACCGGGCATGGCGATCAACCAGATTCTGGACGTGGCGCTGAAATCGACCGACGTTACGGCGGGCATGCAGATCGTCGAGCGGCACTACGGCATGCTCGAGATTCACTCGGAAAGCCAGGCCGACGTGCGCCAGGCGGGGCAGGCCATCCTCGATGAACTCGGCCTCCAGGAAAAGGACCGCCACAAGCCGCGCGTCGTCGCGAATCAGGTCGTACGCCATCTCGAAGACACGCAGACGATGCTGATCAACCGCTTTCGTCACGGCAACATGATCCTGGCCGGGCAAACCCTGTTCGTCCTCGAAGTCGAACCGGCCGCTTACGCGGCGCTGGCCGCAAACGAGGCCGAAAAAGCGGCGGACATCAATATTCTCGAGGTCCGCGCGGTCGGCAGTTTCGGTCGCGTGTACATCGGCGGTGAGGAGCGCGACGTCGTGGTCGCACACGAGGCAGCGACGCAGGCGATCAACGCCGTAACCGGCAAGGTAACGAAGAAATAGACTTTTTGTAGATCAACACGGGTTCGAAGGCCCGATTCGCGAGGAGCAAGGCGATGTCAGAAGCATTGGGAATGATTGAGTGCCGCAGTTTTCCGGCCATGGTTGAGGCGGCCGATGCAATGGTCAAAGCGGCCAAAGTCGAACTCGTCAGCTACGAGAAAACGGGCGGCGGGTATACGACGGCCGTGGTGCGTGGCGACGTTGCCGCCGTGAGAGCTGCGTGCGATGCAGGGCGTACCGCCGGCGCGCGCGTAGGCGATGTCGTTGCCGTGCATGTGATCGCACGCCCGCACACCGGGGTCGATGCGGCCATCCCGTTGGGTCGCGAGCCCGGCGCGGCGAAGAAATAGCGGCCATGCGCGAGGTGTCGCGGTGAAACTCGCCAAAGTGCTCGGGACCGTCGTCGCCACCCAGAAGGACGCCAAGCTTGGCGGCCTCCGGTTTCTGATGCTCGGTCTATGGGGCCACGACAACAAACCGGCCGGCGGCTCGGTCGTCGCCGTCGACGCGGTCGGCGCGGGCGTCGGGGAGATGGTCCTCTTTGCCAGCGGTTCCTCGGCGCGCCAGACCGAGCGGACCGACAACCGGCCCGTCGACGCCGTGGTCATGGCGATCGTCGACAGCTGGGAGATCGAGGGCAAAGAGAAGTACCGCAAGGGGGAGAGTGACGCATGAGCCGCCCGGGCGGAGTCAGCGGCCAACTCAGCGACCGGCAGGTCGATCTCATCGCCACGCGGCTTGCTGCAAGAATCTCGGGCGGACCGGTCGATCGGCAAACGTCCGCGGTACCACGCCGCGCCACCGTGAGCGCTCCTCGCGAGGCGCTCGGGGACGGCGTGTTTGCGACGGTGGACGACGCGGTCGACGCCGCGGCCGCGGCGTTCAGGGCACTCGACGGTATGTCGCTCGATGGCCGGAAGAAGATCGTCGCGTCGATCCGCGAGTCGATGCTCGAGAATGCCGCGGAACTCGCGCGCCTGGCACACACGGAAACCGGTCTCGGACGCATCGAGGACAAGATCGTCAAGAATCGGCTGGTGACGCGCAAGACGTCCGGCACCGAGGTCCTGACCCCGCAGGCTGTCACAGGGGACAATGGTCTGACGCTGACCGAATATGCGCCGTACGGCGTCATCGGCGCGATCACGCCGACGACCAACCCGACCTCGACCATCATCTGCAACACGATCGCCATGGTGTCCGCGGGCAATAGTATCGTGTTCAACGTGCACCCGAATGCGCGTGCGTGCTCGATGGCGAACGTGCGCCTGATTCACGAGGCGATCACACGTGCCGGGGGACCCGCGAACCTCGTCACGGCCGTCGCCGATCCGACGATCGAATCCGCGCAAGAGCTGATGAGCCACAAGGGCGTGCGCCTGCTGGCCGTCACGGGGGGCAGCGGCGTCGTTCGCCAGGCGATGAAGAGCGGGAAGCGAGCCATTTGCGCCGGCCCCGGCAATCCGCCTGTCGTCGTCGATGCCACGGCAGACCTCGAGCACGCAGCGCGGGGCATCGTCGCCGGCGCCTCGTTCGACAACAACATCGTATGTACGGACGAGAAGGAAGTCATCGCCGTCGAGAGCATCGTGGATGAGCTCCTCGAGCGCATGGGCAAGAACGGCGCGTACGTCCTGAACGAACAGGAATTGCACAAGGTCACGAACGTCGTCTTCACCGAGTACCCGGGTCGCCGGCAGCGTGGAACGGTCGACAAAGACCTGATCGGCAAGAATGCGAGCGAGATTCTTGCGCGCGCGGGCATCACGTCACATGGCGATCCGCGGCTGATCGCCGCGCGTGTAACCAACGGTCATCCACTCGTCTGGACTGAACAGATGATGCCCGTCATGCCGGTCACCGCGGTACCCGACGTCGATAGCGCCATCGAGCTTGCCAGGGAGGCCGAGCACGGCTTCGGCCATTCGGCTGGCATGTACTCGCGCGACATCGACGCGTTGAGCCGCATGGCGCGCACGATCAACACGAGTATCTTCACCAAGAACGGGCCGTTCTTTGCCGGACTCGGTGAAGGGGGCGAAGGCCACACCAGTTTCACCATTGCGAGTCCGACCGGGGAAGGCCTGACGGGGCCCGTCGCGTTCAGCCGCCTGCGACGGTGCGTAATGGTCGACCACTTCCGCATCGTCTGAGATCGACGTGCCGAAGAAGAAGCGACACGGAGCGATCGCACTTCTGGAGTTCGAGAGCGTTGCCGCCGGCATCCATGCCAGCGACGTCATGGTCAAGCGCTCGCCGATCGCATTATTGCGCTGCGGCTCCATTCATCCGGGCCGCTTCCTGATTCTCGTCGGCGGCAGCGTGGCGAGCACCGAGGAGGCGTATGCGGCCGGCCTGCAGGTGGGCGAGAATCGTGGCGCGCTGGGCGGCAGCGTGTTCCTCGGCGACGTGCACCCGTCGCTGCACGACGCCGTGCTCGGCAAACGCCGGGACGTCGAAGGCGATTCCCTGGCCGTGGTCGAAACGCATTCGTCACCCGCGCTGCTCGCTGCCATCGACGCCGCGGTGAAAAGCACGCCCGTCGTGCTGTCGGAAGTGCGGCTCGGAGACGATCTCGGTGGCCATGCGCTGGCGCTGTTGAGCGGCGACCTCTTCGATACCGAAACCGCGCTCGATATTTGCGGTGCGCGGGCCGGAACACAGCTGTTGGCGAGCACCCTGTTGCCACGGCTTGATACCGACCTGCGTTCGGTTCTCGACCGGGGGACGCGGTTCGAATCCTGTCCCGCCTGGGAACCGTCGGGCGCCGAATACCCGGAGGAGATCGCATGCTCCTGGGACGCGTAATCGGCACCGTCGTGCCGGCCACTCTGGTGGACGAACTCTCGGCGACCCCGCTGCTCTGGGTGCAGCCGCTCGACAAGCAGGGCAAGCCCGACGGTGAGCCGCTGGTCTGCGCGGACGGCACTCGCATGGCAGGGCCCGGCCAGATAATCTACTGGGTCGCCAGCCGCGAAGCAGCGCTGGCCCTCGATCCCTGGTTCGTTCCGGTTGACGATGCGATTGTCGGGCTCGTGGACGAGGTCCGACGCTACAGCAAGAAAGAAATGGACCGATGATCCTCGGTCGCATCACCGGCAGTGTCGTATCCACGATTCATCATTCGATCGTCGATGGCCGCAGACTATTGCTCGCCGAGCGCCTGGATCACAATGGCAGGCCCACGGGTGGTTACCTCATTGCCCTCGACGGTATCGGTGCGGGCCGGGGTGAGACCGTCCTGATCCTCGACGAAGGCAACGGCGCGCGGCAGATTCTCGACGATGCCGATGCGCCAGTACGTTCGATTGTCGTCGGTATCGTCGACGAGGTAGACCTCCCGCCCGCGTAAAACGCGCCCGGGCATGGATAGCCCGCGACGTTCCGGCGAGATCGTGCATCGAATCCAATAACGATGTATGCCGACGCCGTATTCCTCGAGCAACCGGACTGGTCAAGGCATCCGGGCCGGCGCCTCGTGTTCAATTTGCTGCCCGCGACGCTCGTCGTGGCCGGCGTGCTTGCGGTCCTGCGCCTTCCCGTCGTGGAGTTGTCCCTGCCGGCGACGGAGCTGATCGTGCGGATTCTCGTCGATGACGTCGAACCGGCCGTCGAGTCGCCCGTCGAGGAGGTCCCGGAAACCGAACCGCTACCTGTCGCCCATACGCCGACCCGGCCTGCCCCGACCGTGCCGGAGCCGAAGGAGGCCGGAGAGCGAACGGACTGGTACGCGAAGATTCCCGAAGCGGTTGCGGCATACCGGGACTCGCTGCCGCGGGAATACTCGATCAACCCGGGCATGGACGAACGGCGCCGCGAAGCTGCGGAGACGTACTATCGGAGTCGCGCACCGGCGCAGCGGCCGATCTGGGAGAACGTCGAGAAAGACAGCCTCGGCCGGACGATCCTCGTCAGCGGCGATTGCCACCGGGTGATCGACGACCCCAATGCCGGGAGCCGGGAAAAGTTCCTGACCTTCGACCAGTTCTTCGTGTTCTGCAGCATGCGAAAACCCGCGCCGCAGGAACTCGGTTTCGTCAAAGAACTTCGAAATCGTCGAGAAGGCCAGGTTCGATACGGGCACCCAGCTGCTGAATGACACGCGTTGCGCAATGCGTCCCGTACTGTGCGCAATGGCCAAGAGGCAGACCGTTCGCCAAGCCATAGAGGAAACCTGCCGCGTAGGCGTCGCCGGCGCCGGTCGTGTCGACAACGTCTTCGACATGCGTGGCCGACTGGATGACATGTTCGTCGCCCCGGACGATCACGGAGCCTTTCTCCGATCGTGTGATGGCGAACAGCGTCTCGCGCCGTTCCAGCGTGTCGATGGCCTCCTCGATGCCGGGCATGCCGAGAAGAGCGTAGACTTCGTCCTCGTCGGCAACGACGATGTCGGCATCGTTCGCGACGAAATTCGAAAACGATTCGTGATGCCGTTCGACGCAGAAAGAATCGGACAGCGACAGCGCCACGTTCGCGCCTGCCGCATGAGCGATGTCGGCCGCCCGCTTGGCGAGCGCGGGACCTTCCGCGATATCCCAGACGTAGCCCTCGATCAGTATCGCTCGCGGCGCGCCGATCGACTCCTCGGTGATGTCTGCGAGGCCAAGCTCCAGGCACGCGCCAAGGTAGGTTTGCATGGTCCGCTGGCCGTCAGCCGTGATCAGCACGTGACTGCGCGCCGTCGGTGCCCCGTTCGCCGCTTTCGGCAGGCGTATATCGACGCCAAGCGACTTCATGTCGTGATTGAAAATACGGCCAAGCTGATCGTCACGAACTTTGCCGATGTAGGCGGTCGTGCCGCCGAGGTTGGCAAACCCTGCAATCGTGTTTGCCACCGAGCCACCCGACATCTCCGTTGCGGGTCCCATCCTGTTGTAGATATCGTGGGCACGGTCGAGGTCGATCAGCGTCATCGAACCGGGCTCGGCGCCGATGTTCTCGAGGAACGTCGAGTCCACGTGCGAGAGCACGTCGACAATGGCGTTGCTGATGCCGAGGAGCTGCACATTGTCGGTCATTTCGAGGTCCGGAGATTGAAACGGCGCATAGCCTACACTGCGTCGTGCCGAATTGATATGGCGAAAACGGCGGCAGGGCGGTATCGTCGACGAGGCTGAGGGAGCATGCCATGAGAAAGTCGGGAAGCCTTCTGATACCGCTGACC
>JANQGP010000019.1 GCA_028277265.1 Woeseiaceae bacterium
AATCCTCAGACCTTCTCCCTGCTGGCCGATCAGCTGCCAGGCCGAATCGAACGTCCAGCGGCCGCGATCGATGATCAGGTTCAGGCGGAGATCCGCCGCCAGATCGGCCGTCCCGCCTCCCGCAGCGTCCCGGAACGCGCTGCTCTCCGGATAGCCCGTCGCAACGAGCCAGACCTTCGTGTGGCCGCCGAATTCCGTTCCCGGGCCGGCGCCTGCCAGTGCCGGCAGTACCAGTAGCAGCAGGAACAGGCTATGCCGCATGCTGCGCGATGTCCTCGACGATCCGACCGTCGCGCATGCGCACGAGCCTCCTGGTGTATTTCATGACGCTCTGGTCGTGCGTCGCGATGACGAAGGTCGTGTTGTGATGCTCATTCAGTGCGACGAACAGCTCCATGAGCTCGGCCGACGTTCTGGAATCGAGGTTCGCGGTCGGCTCGTCGGCCAGCACGAGTTCGGGCCGCGACACGATGGCCCGCGCAACCGCGACGCGCTGTTGCTGACCACCCGACATCTCGGCCGGGCGTCGCGACTCGAGCCCTTCGAGGCCGACCTCCTCGAGAATTGCGAGCGATTTGCTGCGGCGCTCGGCCGACGGCACGCCCTGCACCTGCATGACGAATTCGACGTTCTCCTGCGCGGTCAGAACCGGGATCAGATTGTACGCCTGGAACACGAAACCGATGTTGGCCAGGCGCAGGTCCGCGAGTTCGCCCTTGCTCATCCGGTCGACACGCTGGTCGCCTACCCACACCTCGCCGCTGTCGGGCAGATCGAGTCCGCCGATGGCGTTCAACAACGTCGTCTTGCCGCCGCCCGACGGCGACATCAGGCAAACGAAATCGCCCGAGTCGATCTCGATACTCAGGTGATCGAGTGCCTTGATGTCCTCATCGCCCTGGCGATAGGTCTTGCAGAGGTCCACACAACGTACGGCAGTCATAGTTACACCTTGGTGATCGCTTCGACGGGTTCGTAACGCGATGCGCGCCAGGCCGGCGACAGGCTCGCGAGAAAACCCAGTATCAGTACGACGACGTTGGCGAGAACGACGTCTTGCAGCAGCAGTTTCGGGTAGAGGATGCTCGATGCGCCCATCATCTCCATACCTTCGGCCACGATCGAGATATCGAGACCGTCCTTGATCGGCTGGATGCTGGCCCAGGCGAGCAGATCGCCGATTGCCAGCCCGACGATGAGCAGCAACATCGACTCGAGAATGATCTGACCGAGTATCGCGCTCGGTTTCATGCCAAGCGCCATCATCAGGCCGATCTCGCGGACACGCTCGAACACGGCCATGACCAGGGTATTGACGAGACCGAAGGAAAGCGCGAGAAAAATCACGATGACCCAGATCACCACGAACCCATCCATGACCTCCAGCATCGAGCCGAGGTACGTGGCCACTTCATTCCAGCGCTTGACGGATACCGAGCCGTCGACGGCCGCGAGAACCTGCTCGTAAGTCGGCTCGACATTGCGGTAGTCATCGCCCAGGAACACGACCTCGGTCGTGGCCCCGCCGATGCGCAGCATGTTCTGGGCTACGCGCTTGCCGACGAACACGTAGCCGTCTTCATGGTCCGGCATGCTCGCGTGGAACAAGCCGATGATCCGGAAGCCGCGGTCGGCGATGTCGTTGTCCGGATCCTGGCTCATCAGGACGACGCGTTTGCCGACTTCGGTTTCGAGAGTACGCGCAAGCTTGGCACCGATGACGATGCCCTTGTCGTCGGGGCCCTCGAGGAAGCGTCCGTCGATGTTCTCCTCGTCGATAAACGTGAGACCCCGCTCCGCGGCCGGGTCAATACCGAGCAGCGTGACACCGCGGGATTCGCGCTCGCTCGTAATGACGGCCGGCACTTTGACGCGACTGGACCAGGCAACGAAGCCCGCACCGGCAAAGCGACGCTCGAGTTCCTCGTCGTCGAGCGGCAGGAGATTGTTGATGCTCGGGTCGTCGAGGTAGTCGGGATGGTGCACCTGCACATGACCGGGCAAGGCGCTGATGCCGTCGAGGATCATCTGGTCCACCATGCCCCGGGTCAGCGCGGTCATGAAGATCATCGCCCATGCGCCGATCGAGATTGCGCCGAGCATCACGATCGTGCGGCGGTGGTTCCGCCACAGGTAGCGCCAGGCGAGGCGGCTCAATACGCTTAGCATGCGCATCAGTTGGTTCTCATTGCATCGACGATGCGCACTTTGTGCAGGCGCAGTGCCGGGTAAGCCGCGGCGAGCAGCGTGAACAGGAAGACGACCAGCGGACCCAGCAAGGCCGACAGGAAACTCACACTCGGGTATACCCTGGCCGGGAGATTGAATTGCGCCGCCATCTCCTGCATGCCCGGAAACGACAGGCCGTTGGCCGTGAACCACGAGGTCACGAGTGCGCCTCCGATTGCACCCAGGATCAGGCCGATAAAGCCCATCAGGGCCGTCTCGAGCATGACGAGTCGACCCAGTCGTCCGGCACGCAGGCCGAGCGCCATGACGATACCGAATTCGCGCGTGCGCTCGAGCACCGACATGAGCTGCGTGTTCAGAACACTGAATGCAACGAGTATCACGAGGATGGCGTACATGAAAAAGGCGCTGCTGATGTCGGCCTGGATCGCCTGTTTGAGGCCCGGCTGCAATGCATCCCAGTCATGCACGACGAGGTCGTCGCCGTCCGGGAGCAGACCTTCGACCTCGCGGCGCAATGTGCCGACCGCGCTCAACGAGTCGGCGAACAGCACTACCTGGTGCCCTGCCCCGTTCATGAAAAAAACGTCCTGGAATGCGCCGAGCGGCATCAGGGCGATGCTGCGATCGAGGTCCACTACGCTGCTGTCGAAGATGCCGACGATCGTCACGACAGCGGCGGCGAACGAACCGTCGACGCCGGTGCCGAGCAGCGTAATCTCGTCACCGATAGTTGCGCGGAGGTTGCGCGCGAGAACCGCACCGACGACGATTGCCGGGTCGTTGGTATCGGTGAAGAACCGGCCTTCGGTCACGAGACCGGGAATACTCGACACGCGCGGCTCGAAGTCGGGCTCCACGCCGTAGATGCCGATGCCGTAGCTGCGCTCGGCGCTGGATGCGAGGCCGAATGCCCAGCCGCGCGCCGCGATTTCATCGCTGCCGAGCGACTCACGCAGTGATGCCGCCAGACCGGCGACGTCGGGAACGACCTGGCGCATCTTCTGGTCATCGTTGTAGCCGGGCGCCTGCACCTGCATGTGGCCGGTGAAGACTTTGAGCGTGTTGTCGACCATCAGCGCGTACATGCCGAACTGCAGCGAGATCATGAAAACGAGCAAGGTGTTCGAGAACACCATTGCGCCGATCGTCAGCCAGGTGCGGCGCGAGTGTCGCCACAGGTTACGCCAGGCAAGACGCAGGACGATGTTCATTTCACAGGCTCTGTCTCGCTAGTCCCGCGGGTTTCTCAGGTTCGACAGGGTGAAGAGGCTATCCCTGAGTTCGAGTTCGTATTGCACGTCGTTGACGGCGATCTCTGTCCACTCGTCGGGCTCGTCGACCTTGACCATGCGTTGCCGGCTTGCAATCGTACGACCGCCCATCTCGACGATCTCGAGCGACTGGAGCGTCTTCACGAGTTCGTCGTCCTGGTCATAGAAGGCATGGGAGAGCACGACATGGTCCTCTCGTATCCGAAGCACCTCGCGGCCCCAAACAACCGCGGCTTCCTCGTGCGGGATCGACTCGATCTCGAAAACGACGATACCGTCTTCGTCCGTCTCCGACAGGATCGTGTGGTCGTACTGGTCGACGATATCGTCGGCACGCGCCACGTCCTTGTTCGAGAAATCGGAGCCCATCCAGCTCTGGCCCATCATTGACGACGGCACCTTGATGACGCGATTGATCTTCGGCGAGTACGTCCACATCTTGTTGTCGTCGGTCAACGTACCGTTGCCACGGTCTTTCCTGGGCTCGATGACGCGCACGAGTGACCGGTCGTCGCCTTTGGTCCACGCCTGCAACGTCATCGACCGTTCCCAGTCGGGCCGGTGGATGACCATCGTCATCTCTGTGTACGAGGACAACCCGCGCCAGTGATCGATAGCGTCCCTGACGATCTGTGTCGCGTCGCGCTCGTTCGCGGCCGCTGAAGAAACGAGCAGCAGCAGCGGCAGGAGGATTCGCGTGTTCATGGTGTTTTGGACATCTACAGTAGGCCTTTACTCCGCATTTGGTATCCGTAGTAACCGAGCATCGGCACGCCTGGCCCGGCAAGGCGCGCGCCGGGCGGATGACCGTGCCGGATACGATCTCCAGCGCTCGATAAATCAGTCAGTTAGCGGATTGAATAGGTGTTTTTCGCAATGACAGTCCGGGTCGCCGTGACTAGACTGGATGGTGGCAACAAGAAGAGAAGAAAAAAAGAGGAAAATCTCATGTTCAGCATCGAAGCCATCATGAGCACCAACCTGATCACGGTTGCTCCCGATGCGACCCTCGCCGAGGCCCGGGCACTGATGCACGACAACCGGATTCATCACATTCCGGTCGTCGACGGCGATCAGCTGGTGGGATTGGTCACTCTGACCAACGTACTCGCGGCCACCGACAGTTTCCTGCGCGAGGACGACAATCGTATTCATGCCAATGACATCGGCATTGCGGACGCGATGGTGACCGACGTCGCCACAGTCGACGTCAACGCGAGCCTGCGACACGCTGCCCTGTTCCTCGAGAAGCACAAGATCGGTTGTCTGCCCGTCCTCGACAACGGCACGCTGGTCGGCATTATCACGGATACGGATTTCGTCGCGGTTGCAATCAACCTCCTCGAGCAAATCGAGGAAACCGAGCCTGTCGCGGAAGACTACGGCGACGTAGACGTCGCCTGAGATCAGGATTCTTCTCTTGCCCTGCTGCGGAGCGCGTGCACGGCATCGCGCTCCGAGCCCAGCAGGATAGCCACCCACTCGGTCCGTTCGTCGCTCTCGAGCGCCATCTTCAACGTCATCGTCAACGGCACTGACAGCAACATGCCGACGGGCCCGAATATCCAGCCCCACGCGATCAGGCCGACAAACACGACCAGCGGGGAGATGCCGACGCCGTATCCCATCAGGCGCGGCTCGAGGAAATTGCCGAACACGACGTTGATGCCGATGAAACCCAGCGCCGTCGCGCCGGCGGCACCCGGCCCGATCTGCACCAGAGCCAGAAGAATCGCCGGTACCGCCGCGATGATCGAGCCGATCGTCGGTACGTAATTGAGCAGGAACGCGATCATCGCCCAGAGCAGCGGAAAATCGAGGCCCAGCGACCATGTCAGCAGCCCGGCGCAGAGACCCGTCGCCATGCTGACGAGCGTCTTAATGCCGAGGTAGCGCCCGAGGTTCTGCATGAATTCCCGCGCACTCGCAATGGAATCGGCGCGGCGCCCGAACGCGGCCTCGAACTTGGTCTCCGCCGTCGACGCTTCGAGGAGGATGAAGATCATCGTGAAGACGATCAGGAACGTGTTGGTCAGGACCTCGCGCAGGCTGTTGAGCAGCCCGGCCACCAGCCCCATCGCAAATCCGGGATCGATCATGTCGGTGATACTGTCCGTGGATTCGTCGAGCTCGAACGTCGTCTTGATCCAGTCGAACACGCCGGCCACGATACTGTCGAGGCGTGCCTGGTAACTGGGCAGCGCCGCAGTGAAGTCGGCAATCGACGTACCCAGGATCATGCCCACGATCGCAAGGATCAACATCAGCGTCGTGACGATGATCAGTGCAGCGAGAATCGACGGAACGCGATGTTGCTGCATCCACAACATCGGCCTCACGGTAATCAGTGCGAGAAACGCGGCGATCAGGAACGGCACGAGCAGCACGGACATCATCTGCATGCCGTAAATTACTACGACGACGGCGGCCAGAATGATGATTGCACTGGTCTTGTTCTGCTGCGGCTGGTCCACGGCTCGATGATCTCACACAGTGTCAGCGCAAGCGACTCTTGCCGACGAGGTCACGCAAGCCGTCGGTGAACGCCGCTGCCCGACACCACAGGTGCTCACTGTCGCGCATCGGCCAGCGCCGAAACTGTGAATCGACGACGGTGTCGTCATGCAGAATGCTTTGTGCCATTCGGCGGCCGGCATCGGCACAACTCACCAGACCGCTCGCGCCAAGCGAATAGCGAATACCGTTGTGCATGCCGCTGTGGCCTGCACCGTCGCGTGTCGCTGCGACCATGCCGACCCAGCTGTGCGTGAATTCGACGCCCGTCAGGTCCGGAAAAAGCCGCACGAAGTAGTCGTGCAGACGGCGCACGTTCTCGAACGGAGTACCGGGCACCTCGCTGACCGGCCCGCCGAGTACGATGCGCCGCCCGTCGCCCGTCGGGCGGCACGTATAGGTGCGAAAACGGTTGACGATCAGCACGCGCCCCGACCGGCAGATATCGCGAACCTCCTCCTCGGGAATCTCCTCGCTCGCGATTCCGATCGAGGGTAGTCCGAGCGTCCTGGCGCGCAGGTACGGCACCGCATCCCGAGTGTAGCCGCCCGTCGCGACGAAGACGTTCCCGGCTGACACGTCGCCGCCGTTCGTCAGAATACGGAAACCGCCTTTTCGGGCCTGCACGCCCACCACCTCGGTGCGTTCGCAGATGAGCACGCCCAGTGACCGGGCGAGCCCTGCAAGCCCGGCGATCATGCGAGCGGGCTGGACGAAATGTGCATCCGACATGACCAGACCGCCGGCGAACTTCTCTGCCACGCGACCGCCCGCTTCCTGCCCTAGCTCATCGGCATTCAGCATGACGTCGGACGATTCGTACAGGGCATTTCGCGATTCGACGGTCCCGGCGAGATGCTCGAAATTCTGCGTCGTCGGCGCCAGCAAAACGGCGCCTTGTTGCAGTTCGCAGTCCGTCCCCGATTCGTCGATCAATCGCAGCAGGAATCGTTGGGCAGCGAGCCGGTCGCGATGCCAGAGCTTGCGGGGCCGGCCATGGATGACCTCGTCGGGATCGCCGAAGCCGATGCCGGCTGCAGGTGTCGACAGAACGCCGAGACTGGCACCGGTTGCCCCGGCACCGATATGGTTTGCCTCGATCACGACCACCTCTCCACCCGCGCGCGCAAGCTCGATCGCCGTGACGATGCCGGTGATGCCGGCCCCGACGATGACGATACTCGCGGATTCGGGAAGCGCGTCGGTGACGTCGTGGTCATAGCCTTCCCACCACCAGGGGAAGGTGCGCGTCAGAGTCTTTCCTTGGGCGTGTAGCGCTCGGCTTCTTCACGCGTAAGCTGTTCGATCTTGACGGTCCAGCGCGCGAGGGTCGAGTTGATTCGCAGCTGATAGAGCCCGCCCTGGTGGAACAACCGGGCGCCATTGCTGCGTCGCTTCGTGTAGACCACCCGGCCGACGTGGCGGCTGTTTCTTGCCTCGACCAGCGTAATCTCCAGGGCCAGCAACTGATCGAAATCGCCGTCGAGGCGCCAGTCCAGCACCCATGGCGAATCAACACGGAAAACGGCGGTCGTGGCGTTACCCGAGCCACGGAACTCGGCAACACGCGTCTTGGCCTCGGCCGGTGGGGTCACCAGGGCAAAAAGCAGGGTTATCAACAGGATACGGACTGTCACGTGCGGGTCCTCGCTTGACGGGACACCGAACTATAGTCGCGCGGCGCCCTCGGTCGCAATACGTTCACTCGACTGTTCGACCCTGTCGGCGCTCGTCGGGTTCACCCGGGAGACGGCGCGGGATCATGATCTTGGGGAGTGGGCGCGGCACGTCCCTGTGCCGACTTTGGGGGAGTCAGATGTCTTTCCGGAAGAGCGGTGCGCTACCCACGATGACCGGGAGCGGCAAGGCCGCGTCTTGTTGCACGATCTCGGCAGGGCGGCCCGCGACCACGATCGCGGCCGCCATACCGACGTAGACGAACATCCACGATTTGAACGGAATTCTTTTGCCGCGGGTCACGCGTGCTTCCTCTCGATTAACCAGACGATGTGAAGGAGCTTAGTCGCGCACCGGGAAACTTCGGTGACATTTATGTGAACGTTTGTAACCGGATGTATCAGCGAGCGAGGTAGCCGAGGCTTTGCGCATCGAACGGCCGCGCGGCGCGCCCGATCAGGCTCTCCAGCGCATCGGCCGAGCCTGTGTTGCCCTCGGCCAGCATCGTCAGCTGGTCGCGCGTTACCGGAAAGAGCGGCAGGCGGTCGAACAGCGTCGCGCCGATGCGCATCAGTGCCAGCGGCATCGGCAAGACGATCTTCCTGCGATCGACGGCCTCGGCGATCCGTTCCAGTATGTCGCGCCAGGTGAGGATTCCGGGGCCCGCTAGCTCGATCGTCTTGCCGATGGTCGAGTGGTCGCCGAGCGCGGCAACGAAAGCATCCGCGACGTCTTCGCAGTAGACCGGGGACATCCGCACGCCGGCAAATTCGATCGCCGGCAGCGGCGGGCGCACCATGTCCCGGTAGAGTTGGGTAGCAAATTCCATAGTGCCGCGCGGATCGCCGAATATTACGGACGGACGCAAGACGGTGACGTCGAGATCACTGCCGAGTGCATGTCGCTCGGCCCGGAATTTCGTGGCCTGGTACTTCGTCCCCGGGTCCTTGACGCCGATCGCGCTCATCAGCAGCAATCGCTTTGCGCCGGCGGCTCGGGCAGCCGTAACCGTATCCACGACGCCCTGGTATTGCGTCGCTTCGAAGGTAATTCCTCGGTTCGGGAATTCGCGCAGCAGGCCCACGTTGTAGATCATGGCGTCGGAACCCTCTGCGACGGCCGCCAGCGCCTCGCGGTTCGCGAGGTCCCCCTGGACGGTGCCGACCTCGTCGCGTTTCTGCAGCTTGCCTTCGCTGCCAGGCCTCACGAGCGTTGCCACCTGGTGCCCGGACCGCAGCAACGCGTCGATGAGATAGCCGCCGACGAAGCCGGTGCCTCCGATAATCGCTACTCGCATCTCGTTACCAACGGTTACAGACCCCGGGATTCCGGGGCCCCATAATAGTAATGATATGCCTGTGACACCCTCAACGCTTGTTTGGTTTCGCGGCGACCTGCGTCTTGCGGACAACCCTGCCCTGCACGCGGCCGCCGAGAGCGGCGCGCGCGTGCTCGCCGTGTTCATCCACGACGACGACGCGGCGGGTGACTGGCGGCCCGGCACGGCGAGCCGCTGGTGGCTGAGCTGCAGCCTCGCGAGACTCGACGGCGCGCTGGACGGCCGGCTGCTGGAGCTTCGGGGCGACCCTCGCGAACTGATTCCGGACCTCGTCCGGGACCTCGGCCTCGACAGTGTGTACTGGAACCGCTGCATCGAACCCTGGCACAGGCAATGCGAGGAATCGATCAAGGCACGATTGCTGGCGTCCTCGATCGAGGTAAAAACGTTCAATGGCTCGCTGCTGTGGGACCCGCCGACGATCAGCAAACCCGACGGTTCGCCTTATCGCGTGTTCACGCCGTTCTACCGCAAAGGCTGTCTTGAAAACGGCATTCCACCGCGAACACCGCTGCCCACGCCGGCAAGTCTCGATCTGATCTCTCCTGCCGATGCGCCCCTGGCCGGTGGATCGCCCGGACGTTCGGGCTTCGTCCCGCCCGACATCGACCTGAGTCTCTGGCAACCCGGTGAAGACGGCGCTTCGCAGGCGCTCGACCGGTTCCTCTCCGCAGCCGTGCACCGTTATGACCGATGCCGGGATCTTCCGGCCGTGCCGGGAACGTCGCGGCTGTCGCCGCATCTGCACTTCGGCGAAATCTCGCCGAACCAGGTCTGGTACGCGGTGCGTGAACGCTGCACCAACGGCCGGCTGTCGGGAGACGGGGATCGGTATCTCAGCGAGATCGGGTGGCGCGAGTTCTCGAACTACCTGCTCTATCACAACCCGACCCTGCCCGACACGAACCTGCAGCGACGCTTCGACCGGTTCCCATGGGGCGTTGACGAATCGCTGATGCATGCCTGGCAGCGCGGCGAGACCGGCTTCCCTCTGGTAGACGCCGGCATGCGTGAACTCGCGACGACCGGTTACATGCACAATCGAGTGCGCATGGTGACCGCGAGCTTTCTCGTCAAGAACCTGCTGACCGACTGGCGTCAGGGTGAGCGCTGGTTCTGGGAACACCTCGTCGATGCCGATCTGGCGAACAACAGCGCCAGCTGGCAGTGGGTCGCGGGCTGCGGTGCCGATGCCGCGCCCTACTTTCGCATCTTCAACCCGGTCGCCCAGGGCAGGAAGTTCGACCCGGAAGGGGCTTATGTGCGGCGCTTCGTACCCGAACTCGCATCGTTACCGGACCGGTACATCCACAGCCCGTTCGACGCGCCCGCCGACGTCCTCGAGCAGGCAGGCGTTCGCCTCGGCGAGACCTACCCGGAGCCCGTGACCGATCTTTCGTCATCGCGGCAAGCGGCGCTCGACGCCTATCGCAGCACTGGCGCGACCGCCTGACTGACATACAATGCGCGCATGCTCCGCCCGCGCGCACTTGCAGCGGCCTCACTCGGCGCATGCCTGGCGCTGGTCATTCTCCAGTACGCCGGCTACGTCGTTCCTGCGGCCGCGGCCAAGTTCGTCGCGTCGACCGCCTTCATCGTCCTGGCGTTGCGGGCCGGCGCGCTCGAATCCCTGTTCGGCAGGCTCATACTGGCCGGGCTGGCGCTATCCTGGTGTGGCGACATGCTGCTGATCGGGTCGAGCGAGATGTACTTCCTCGGCGGACTGGTCGCGTTCCTGCTCGGGCACGTCGCGTACGTCTCCGCGTTCGTCGCGCACGGCTACCGGCGCAGCTGGATCATCATGGCGGCGGTGCCCGTTACCGCCGTCGCAATAGCCGTCTGGGTCTGGCTCGAACCGCACACGGCCACGTACCTGTCGATTCCCGTGCGCGCTTATATCGCTGTCATCAGCCTGATGGTGATCTTTGCCGTCGGTACGCGCGGCACCGGCGGTCCGTGGCTCATCGTCGCTGGTGCGACGCTCTTCTTTCTGTCCGACCTCTCGGTGGCAGCGCTGCGAATCGTGCAAACCGATGCGGCAACCTACGTGATCGGTCTGCCCCTCTACTACGCGGGTCAGGTCTGTCTGGCGCTCAGTGTCTCGCAGTCGCGATCCCACTGAGGCTTGCCGGCGAAACGTTCGGCGAGAAAGTCGATGAATGCCCGCACGCGGTAAGACAGGTGGCGCGTCGGCGGATACACGGCGTAGGCCGGTGAGATCGGCCACTCGACATCCTGCAGGATCGGCACGAGGTGGCCATGGCGTATCGCCTCGGCCGAAAGAAACGTCGGCTGGATGACGATGCCAAGCCCGTG
>JANQGP010000036.1 GCA_028277265.1 Woeseiaceae bacterium
TGGTTCGCGGTTGCCGAGACGAATACGGTTCGGGTGGGGAATTTCACACGACAATACAACCTGTTCGGGCAACTACCGCGAACACTCTCGGAGCGTCGACTACGTCGCTAGGGATAACGCGCATTTCAACGTGACGGGGACATTCTATCGTCGCCATGATTTCTTACCCGTAATTAAGGCCGACGACGATGTTGGGGACCGCGCATTTATCCGAATGTGAAATTCGACGAAACACTCAATCCGCGGTCTTGCGCCATGAGCTGACCCAGCTTCCGTTCTCACGAACCAACTTCACTGAAGAAACATTTCCCTGGGCATCGAACTCAAACGTCGCGAAGTGCGCAGGCCAATAGTCCTCAAGTGGATCATTCCAGCTTAGGCGGAAGGTGTCCAGATGCCAGTGCTCTAGGACTGCTTGTAATTTTGGCCGCGGACCGAACCAATCGAGCTGCAGCTTGCGAAGATCTGCCGTGCCGTCATTGATCGCGATAGTGCCAAATTTCGGATTTGCATAGTGTCCAATAACACCCTTGAGATCTATACTCGGTGCTGTCCCCTTTCTTCTGGATGCCACCCAGTCAGCTCTATGTTCCGCTTCTCGCGTCTCACGCTCTATTTGCTTCCCAAGAAACTCGTTGCTCCAATCACGAATGGAGCCGTCCGTGTATTCATCAAACGTTCGAAGCGCCAACGCCAAACTTGGGCGGTTTCCACGCCGACTATTGGCCAACACGACGACGCCAAGACGTTCCTCCGGAAGTAGCGCCACGAGCGAGGTCGTTCCGCGGAATAGACCGTCGTGTAGGACAACCTTGCGCCCCCGGTAGTCGACAATCTGCCAGCCCAGGCCGTAGGTGGAGAAATCGTTTTCGATAACTTCATGATACCAACCTCCGGGCTCAACCATCTGCGGTGCGTGCATCTCCGCCACCGTCGCCTCAGACAAGATCCGCCGCCCCTCGAATGTGCCGCTGCCCAACTGCATTCGTACCCATTTCGCTAGGTCCAGCACGGTCGAGTTGATTGAGCCCGCCGGCCCCAGGTTGTCGAAATACAACATTGGATCCGGTTTGACCGGGTCCGGCACTAGGTTTCCATCCACCAATATGTGTGGCACCGCCGCGTTCTCCGCCTCCGCCAACTCCCGCGCACTCGTGCTGCTCCGCTCCATCCCAAGTGGCTCGAAGAGTCGTTCGCGGATCAGTGCATCCCAGCTCGTCCCCGCCGCCACTGCGCTCGCCTCGCCGGCCGCCAGATACATTGCGTTGTTGTACACATAGGACGAACGGAAGCCCGATGCGAGTTCCCAATGCGTCATTAGCTCGAGCCCTTCCCGCCGGCTTCGGCCCGTCCAACGAAATACCAGGCCGGCGTTCTTCGCAAGCCCTACCCTGTGCGCGAGCAAATCGCGGATCGTTACCTCTTTGCTCACCCAGGGATCGGCCAACCGCAACCACGGCAGATACCTCTGGACCGGGTCGTCCCAGTCCATACGTCCCTCATCAACCAGTGCTCCGATCGCCGCGGCGGTAAAAGCCTTACTTGTTGATGCAATAATGAAAAGCGTCTCTGGAGTGACCAGCTCCGGTCGACCGATCTCGCGCACTCCGAAGCCGCGAACATAGCCCACCGAATCATCCTTCACGATCGCAATCGCGAGCCCCGGTAGCGCCCATTCTTCCATCACCTGCTCGATATAGGCCTCGACGGCCTCATGCGCGGCGTTATGCGGCAATATTCGCTGTTCCGCCGTCTGCGCGGCCGCAAGCGGCCACAGACCGACTACGACTGCCGCCGATACCCAACGGAGTAACCGCCGCAGGTAATCAAGGTTCTGAAATCTAGAAATATTCTGCATGATATTTGTTCTCCGTCGTATGTGCCGCAACCGCGGCCTGTCAGGTATCCCGCTACCGTGCCGCCCGACTACCGAGTTCTCTTGAAATTAAGTATCTCTAAAACATATAAGTCAATACTATGGAGTGTAAACGGATTCGCGCCAACCACCAAAAAGGGCAGGCGTCCTCAATCTTCCTAGTATCAGCATCCCCTCGATGGTGAAGGGCTCGCCACTAGTCCGGTCCTTCGCTTGGGCTTGAGCCAGCGGGCCGCTTCAGCCACGGCCGGGGTATCGTTGCTGTCGGTCTTGTGGCCCTGTCTGGATAACGCCACCGCCTTCGCCGGGATGACGTGCGCTTCGTGCACGTACCACGTCGCGGCACGCGCCAAGTAGTGCGCTGTCTCGCACGACTCAAAGGCAACCAGTGACGGCTTCTGTTTGCCTTGGAACTCGGCGAACTTCTTGCGCGTGAGGAAACGGTTCAAGCGCTCTTTGCTCCGGTCGGACACGATCCGAATCTGGTTCACGGTGTGGATCGACATGGCAAGACCGTCTCGAAGCTGCGTCCTCGCCGCAGCCATTGGCCGCAGGCCCTGCTGGATAAGGGTGCACCAAGCTGCGAAACTGGCGAAGTCAATCGCGCTTGCCTCCTACCACTACACGGAATTCTAGATATCGGAGGACACTTCAACGAAGGTCGGTTAGGAATAATTCGCTGCGCGTTTTCTTGTCAACTTGATTACGTACCCCTGCGCTAGCCGCGTAAAAGACCCCACGCAACGCTGGCCAGGCAACAAGAACGCTCCACTCGAGCGGCATAACTCCATCGGAATGACTCAACGCTGGAGCGATCAAAGCGTAGAGGCAAACGAACAATGCGGCGGCAATTCCCTAACACAAAGATTTCTCGATCCTGCGGAGACCGACCAGGTGGAAGTTGGCATAAAGGCCGAACTGTTCGACCGCGCACTGCTGACTGCGGCGTATTTCGATATTGACCGACCACTAGCGATAATCGACGAAAACAACATCTTCCGTTACGCGGGCCGGCAGCAACACACCGGCGCTGAACTGGAGTTGTCCGGTCAGCTCACTGATAACCTGCGCATCGTTTCCGGTGTACTGTTTCTCGATCCGGTGATCGAAGATCCGTCGGATCCGATCATTGACGGGCTACAACCCGCCGGTGTCCCCGAATTCCAAGCGAATTTGTACGTCGACTATGACGTGCCGCGGATAGCGGGTCTGGCCCTAAACGTTGGGGTTTTCCAAACTGGTGATCGCTGGGCGGACAATGCCAATACGTTTACGATTGAAGGCTATGAACGTATCGATCTGGGCGCGCGCTATGAGTTCGACGTCAGCGACGCGAGATGGACGGCCAGACTAAACATTCGCAACGTCACTGACGAGGACTTCGTCGAGGGTACTGCGTTTTCGCAGTTCTACTTTGGCGCTCCACGAACTGCCTACTTCTCGATTTCGACGGAGTTCTGGGTACGACGCGGGTCCGGGAATCGTGGCGCTCGTGTTCTTAGCGCACGGGCGTACATGCTGGACGCGCATTGCGTGGGGATTCGGCCGTCGAGAGGCTACTCTCGTCCCGTTCACGTACAAGGTTGCCGGGCCTCCACACATATTTGTTTTGGCTATTCGCGCGTGCGGTTTGTCCGCCGCGTTGGAATCGGAGGATTAGTCCTGAATGGCGATTCGCCCCGCACTCATCATCGTCCACCGCTGGATTGGCCTGTTTGCCACGCTGTGGTTGTTCGTACTGGGTGTGACCGGGTCGATCTTCGTCTTCTATAACGAGCCTGACCGTGCCCTGAACCCAGAGCTACGCTACGTGGTGCTAGGCAGCGAGCGGCTGTCGGCGGGTGAAATCATAGCCGCGACCGAAGCTTACAAGCCCGGGTCTTACGGGTATCAGATCA
>JANQGP010000110.1 GCA_028277265.1 Woeseiaceae bacterium
CCTGGCGCGGATCGGCCTTCAGGACATCCTCGCGGTCGTGCGTACCGAGGGCGAGACCGGATCTCACAAGACGCCGAGATGGGACGACACGATTGCGACGCTCGGCAGCGATCTGGACACCGCCGTCGCCGACAAGCTCGGCGGACGTACGCTCGCCGATCTGCTCGATCAAGCCGAGCCCCGGGCTGCCAGCGTGTCCCCGGAATGATCTCGCGGGCCGGGCTCGGCAAGCTTCGAACGAAGCTTGTTCAGAGTCCGGCGCATATTGCTCTCGTGAATAAGCTGTCTGGGCACTCCCGATCCGAACACTTTTGCAGTGTCGCATCCTGCAAATTCGGTATCATAGGTCTGCAATGGACATGGATTACGACTGGCTGATCATCGGGTCAGGATTCGGCGGCAGCATTTCGGCGCTGCGTCTCACGGAGAAAGGCTACAAGGTTGGTGTTGTCGAGGCCGGCCGGCGCTTTGCCGATGAGGATTTTGCGGAGTCCACGTGGCAGCTGGGCCGGTTCTTCTGGGCGCCGTTGATCGGTCTGCGCGGCATACTGCGCCTGAAACCCTTCAAGGACATCTTCATCGCGTGTGGTTCCGGCGTCGGCGGCGGCAGCATCGTCTACGCCAACACGCTGTATCGCGCCAAGCCGGCGTTCTTCGAAAACGCCCAATGGCAGGATCTCGCCGACTGGCGGAGCGAGCTGGACGGTCACTATGCAACCGCAGAGCGCATGCTCGGCGTCAACCAGGTGCCGTTCGAAAGCCCCGGTGACCGCTTGCTGCAGGATTACGCGGAAGCCATCGGCGCGGAGAGTACTTTCACCCGTACGCCGGTCGCCGTCTACTTCGGCGAACCCGGCGAAACCGTCCCGGACCCCTACTTCGACGGCGCCGGGCCGGACCGGACCGGGTGCACACGCTGCGGGGCGTGCATGATCGGCTGCCGTGTCGGCGCCAAGAACACGCTGAACAAGAACTACCTCTGGTTTGCCGAACAGGCCGGGACACAAGTCCTGCCCAATCTCAAGGTGCGGGATATCGAGCCGCTTGGCAACGGCGACGGCAGCGGCGGCTACCGGGTACACGCAAGCTCGCCCGGGCTGCTGGGCGGTGGGAAACGCACGTTGACGGCGAGGCACGTCATTGTATCCGCCGGCGCGTTGGGTACCAACGAACTGCTCGCAAGATGCAAGCATCGCGGCTCGCTGCCGAAGATCAGCGACCGGCTCGGCCGGCTCGTGCGCACCAACAGCGAGTCGATACTCGCGGTCATGATGCCCGACGATTCGATGGACCTCTGGAACACGGTTGCAATCAGCTCCAGCATCCACACGGACGATGACACGCATATCGAGGTCGTCACCTACGGCGAGAAGGGAGACGCGATGAGTTTCCTGTTGACCGTGTTGACCGGCGACGGTACGCGATGGACGCGCGCTTTCGTGTTCCTGCGCAACGTCTTGCGGCATCCGGTCAATTTTATCAAGTCGCTTTGGCCGTTCGGCTGGTCGCGGCGGACGATCATCCTGCTGGTCATGCAGAGCCTCGACAACGCGTTGCGTTTCCGGGCCAGACCCCGCTGGTTCTCGCGCGGCGTGCGCCTGAGCACGGCGCAGGATTCCGACATGCCCAACCCGACCTACATCGATGCCGGCAACAAGGCCGCGGAATGGCTCGCCAGCAAGTACGGCGCCATCCCGCAAAGCTGCATTCTCGAGGCGACGGCGAATATTCCCGCAACTGCGCATATTCTCGGCGGAGCAACGATCGGCCGCGATGCCGCAACCGGCGTCGTCGATAGCGAACACCGCGTCTTCGGCTATCGAAACCTGTACATCTGCGACGGCTCGGTGATGCCCGCCAATCCCGGCGTCAATCCATCATTGACGATAGCCGCGATGACCGAAAGGGCCATGTCGAAGATTCCCGCCGCCGCAGGCAAGCGGCCTGACTAGAGCCGGTCTCGAACAGGCCGGAATCAGTTCAGTGACAACTCGAATCCGGCCTTGATTCTCGCGGTGTCCTCGTAGAGTTCGATCTCCGTGAACCACTCGAGCCGCTCGAACATGGGAATTGCGCCTTTCAGCCTGGTTGCGATCGCGTGTCCCACCTCGAGAAAGTCCTCGGAAAGCTCCGCGCGGGGACCGAAACCGGTCGCCGTGTACGAGTAATAGACGAACCATTCGATGGGGTTCTGCGGCGCCTCGAGATCTCTCAACGTACTCAGGATCGCCTTGCTGTTGCTCGTGCTCGTGTTGTGTATGAGCTCGAGCGCCCAGTACGCGCCGCTCTTTGCGAGATAGCGTATCTCGCCACGCAGGAAGCGATCATCGAACAGCTCCTCGCCACCGAGTTCGAAGGACCAGGTTTCGTTCAGCTGACCGGAGTACTCGACTTCGATGTAGTTCAGGTCGAAGTCGCCCGACAACGCCCGGCTGGCGCGCAGATCCTCGAGGTCGCCGGCGACAATCTCGAACGCACCGTCTTCCGTACCCCAGACGCTCCGGAGGCCGCGAATCCACCCTTCTTTCGACAAGCCCGTCGACGATACGCGGCCCTTGTACGGCGGAATGACGCCAGCTTCGAGCTTACTGCCGCCGCGCTCGTAGCGCATGAACAGCCGGCGCACATGGATTTCGTCGTCGTTGTCGTCAATGGTGCTGTACGCCGAGTCGAACTCGGCGCCCGTCGAAACGAACCCGTGCACGGACCAGCCGTTACCGAAATCGTACCTGGGGTTGAAGCGAAGACGATACTGGCTGCGCGAGGAACGGTCTGACGTATCGTCCAGCCGGATCGAGACATCGCCGTTGTAGTCGAAGTCCGCAAGACTCGCCGCAGAGGCGAACAGTGCTAGGCAGAGAATTGCCGGCCGGTACATCGTGTCGTCGTGCGGGAACCGTCAGGCACCGGCAATCGTCATTTCATCGACGAGTATCGAGCCGCAACGAATGCCGCTGCGGACGTCCTGGTCGTCGCCGATCGCGGCGATGCGCCGGTAGAGATCGCGCAGGTTGCCGGCGATCGTCACTTCGTGGACCGGATGCAGCAGCTCACCGTTCTCGACCCAGTGCCCGACCGCACCGCGCGAATAGTCACCCGTGACGCCGTTCACGCCATGGCCTATCAGCTCCTCGACGAGTAACCCCGTACCCATGTCGCGAATGAGCTCGGCCCTGTCCTTTCCGCCGCCCGGCACGATCAGGTTCTGTGCGCCTCCGGCGTTGGCGGTCGTCTCGAGACCGAGTCGACGTGCCGAGTAGCTGCTCAGGATATAGCCCTGCAGTACACCGTCAGTAACGATGTCGCGATCATAGGTTGCCACGCCCTCGCTATCGTAAGGCGCGCTCGCCATACCGCGCTTGAGGTGCGGCCTCTCGAGAATGTCGACGAAGTCCGGGAACAGTGTTTCGCCCGCCGCATCGAGCAGGAACGAGGCGCGCCGGTACTGGGCACCTCCGGCAATGGCGCCGATTGCGTGGCCGATGAAACTGCGCGCGAGTTCGGGGACAAACAGCACCGGGGCGCGCGTCGTCTTGATCTTCCGCGCGCCAAGCCGCCGAACCGTCTTCTCACCCGCACGCCGACCGACCAGCGCGGCGTTTTCGAGATCGTCCGCACATCGCGCCGACGAGTAGTGATAGTCGCGTTCCATCGCGCCTTCGGCATCGGCGAGCAACACGCACGTGATGCTGTGACTGGTGCGCGCGTAGCTGCCGATGAAGCCGTGGGAATTGCCATAGGCGCGAACGCCGCGGTTGGTCGCGACGGTTGCGCCCTCCGAGTTGCTGATTTTCGTATTGACGTCGCGCCCCGCATTCTCGCAGTCGATCGCGAGCCCGATGGCGGTGTCGGCATCGATTTCCCACGGATGATCCAGATCGAGATCGCGGATCCCGGCGCACATCTGGTCGGCATCGGCCAGCCCTGCATACTCGTCGGCGGCCGTCAGCTCCGCAAACGAGCAGGCCTTCGTCACGGCCTCACGAATGGCCGCCCCGGTAATGTCCGATGTGCTCGCGTTGCCCTTGCGCGAGTCTTTGTACACGGTAATTCCGATGCCTCGGTCATTCGTATACTCCAGGCTCTCGACATCGCCGAGACGCGCCGTCGCCGACAGACCGACGTCCTGGCTGGCCGCAACTTCCGCCTGGTCGACGCCGCGGGATTTCGCCTCATCGAGCGCCAGCGTAACCAGCCTTTCGAGATCGTCTCGGCCGAGCGATTCGCGTTTTGCGAGTGTTCCCATGTTTCGATGTGTTCCCTGCGTGGTAGACTGCGCCCCCCGGATCAGGGGTGGACCGCGGAAGGTACTTTAGCCGGTGACTGAAACAAAGCCCAGCAAAAGCGCGCGAAAGCGCGCCTACCTGGCCCTGCAGCAGCTCGGCGAGGAGCTGGTCACGCTGCGTGACGCCGACCTGCATACCGTACCGCTCGACGACGACCTGCTCGGAGCCGTACTCGAGGCGAGACGGATTACCAAACGTGGCGCATTGCGGCGCCAGAAGCAGTACATCGGTAGACTGATGGGACGGCTCGACGATCCGGAACCGATTCGGCAGGCAATCGAACGCCTGCGCCGCAGGTAAGCGTGTATATCAGGAATCTGCAATGAGTATTGATGTCGGCATCATCATGGGCTCGCGCTCCGACTGGGAGACGATGCGCCACGCCAGTGAAACGCTCGACGAGCTTGGCGTTTCTTACGAAGTCAGGGTCGTGTCCGCGCACCGCACCCCGGACCTGCTGTTCGAGTACGCAGGTTCCGCGGTGGAGCGTGGCCTGAAGGTCATCATTGCCGGCGCCGGCGGCGCCGCACACCTGCCCGGTATGACCGCATCCAAGACACGTGTTCCGGTGCTCGGTGTGCCGGTACAGTCGAAAGCACTGAGCGGCATGGATTCGCTGCTGTCAATCGCACAGATGCCCGCCGGCATACCGGTCGGCAGCATGGCGATCGGCCGGGCCGGCGCGGTCAACGCTGCGCTGCTGGCGGCTGCCATTCTCGCCAACGACGACAACGCCGTCGCCGACGCGCTCGACGACTTCCGCAGAAACCAGACCGACAAGGTCCTGGCCGACGACGACCCGCGCGCGTAGGCTCATGCGAATCGGCATCATCGGCGCCGGCCAGCTCGGACAGATGCTGGGTTTCTCGGCCCGCGACCTCGGCGTCGAATGCGTGTACCTCGACCCGTCGGACCAGCCGCCTGCGGCTGCCTGTGGCGACGTGATCCGAAGACCGTTTGACGATCCCGCGGCGCTTGCCGAACTCGCGGCTACCTGTGACGTCGTGACCTTCGAGTTCGAGAACGTCCCCGTGGAAGCGCTTCACCGAATCGAGAACGACGTGGCCGTCTACCCGCCGGCGAGTGCCCTGCAGCATTCGCAGGACCGATTGGCCGAGAAACAGCTGTTCGAACGGCTCGGCATTCCACTGCCCGGCTATCGCGTCGTCGATGCACGTGCCGATATCGAGGCGGCCGTCGACGCGCTCGGCCTGCCGGTCGTCATCAAGACGCGGCGGCTGGGCTACGACGGTAAGGGCCAGTTCGTGATACGCGATCGAACCGACATCGACAAGGCCTGGCAGGCGATCGGCGGCAGTGCCCTGATCGCCGAGCAGTGGGTCCCGTTCGACTACGAGGTCTCCTGTATCGGCGCTCGTAATGTCGACGGCGAGATCGCGATCTACCCGCTCAGTCACAATGTTCACGAGGGCGGTATTCTGCGCACGTCGCGTTCGCCCGTCGATGCGCCCGTATTGGCCGACACCGCCGAACGCTATGTCCGAACGATGCTCGAGCACCTCGACTACGTCGGTACGCTCGCGCTGGAGCTCTTCGTCTGCGGCGAAAAGCTGCTGGCGAACGAGTTCGCGCCCCGAGTCCACAACTCTGGACACTGGTCGATCGAGGGTTCGAAGACCAGCCAGTTCGAAAACCATCTGCGAGCCATCCTGAATCGGCCGCTGGGCTCGACCGATAGCGTCGGTCATGCCGGCATGGTCAACCTGATAGGCGGCATTCCGGCCGTCGCCAGGAACATCGGCGACACATACGTCCATGACTATGGCAAATCGCCACGGCCGGGCCGCAAGCTCGGGCACATTACGCTGATCCGCGATACGGCCTCCGAACGCGACGAGTTACTGGATTCTTTGCACCGTAATGTGACGCAGTCCTCGGTCTGAGCCGGGAACACGCCGTAGCCGGGGGGTGCCAAAAGCAGGTACACTCGATTGAATATGTCGTACCTTGAGCACTTCAATCTGCGGGAGCAGCCATTCCGTTTGACGCCGGATCCCGAGTTCCTCTACTGGAGCAAGCAGCACGCGCGTGCGAAGGCCTACATGGAGTCCACCATCTGGCTCGCCGACGGCTTTGTCGTCATTACGGGCGAGATCGGATCGGGCAAGACGACCTTGCTGCAGTCGTTCCTGTCGGAGCTCGACGACAACGTGGTCTATGCGGTCGTATCGCAGACGCAGCTCACGCCGACGCAGTTTCTGCAATCCGTACTGACCGAGTTCGGCTTCAAACCATTCGAAAAGCGCAAGGTCGAGCTGCTCGACATGCTCAACATGTACCTCATCGAGCAGTATGCAAACGGCAAGAAAGTCGTGCTCATCGTCGACGAGGCGCAGAACCTGTCGCGCAAGGTGCTCGAGGAAATCCGCATGTTGTCGGGTATCGAAACCCACAAGGAGAAGGTGCTGCGCATCATTCTCGCGGGCCAGCCCGAACTGCGCGGAACGCTCGAATCGCCGAGCCTGAAGCAGCTCGTACAGCGCGTTCGACTGCGATTTCACATCGGATCGCTGGACCGGCACGAGATGCGCGAGTACATAGAGCATCGCCTCGAGGTCGCGGGCGCGAGCGAAAAAGGCCTGTTCGCAGATGAAACGTACGACATCATCCACAAGTACACGGGCGGCGTTCCGCGCCTGATCAACACACTTTGCGACACGGCCCTGCTCTGCGCGTTTGCGGACGAGAAGCCCGGCGTCGACCGTGGCGACGTCAAGGCCGCAGTTGTCGAGCTCAATTGGGAAGAGCACGAGAGCACGACGGGCATCCACCAGAAGCTGCAGCAGATCCAGGACCGCGAAATGAACGGCAACGTTACTCGCCTGGAAGTCCGTTCCGACGGCGCGGTGGTTTCCGAACAGTCCTTCCCGCCCGGCCGCATCATCATCGGCCGCTCGCCGGACAACGAGGTCTACATCAAGAGCAAGTTTGTCAGTCGACACCACGCGCAGCTGATCAGCGACAATGACGGCGCGGTAATCGAGGACCTCAACAGCACGAACGGCGTGTTCCTCGGCGAGAAGCAGATCAAGAAGTACCGCCTGCGCGACGGCGACGTCATTTCAGTCGGCGTCCACGAGCTCGTCTATCGTAACCTGCGCGAGGCCGACGAGATGATCGAGGACCAGCTCGACGACGAGAATGAAGCCGACGACGAGGGAGACATCGACGAACAGGAAACGGCCTGAGGGGCCGGATACTGTTTCAACGGGATACTAGTAATCTTGTCGCTGGCCGGCGCGGCGGTCGGTTTCCCGGTAGTCGCGGCGCTTGAGCAACACGACGAGCCCCGCGACCAGGCAGATCATTCCGAGAATGAAACAGACCGTGGGCCAGTAGCCGTGGTCGAGGTACATCGAAGCGGCCAGCGAGATCGCTCCGGCCAGCAGATAGAAGTACGGCAGACTTTCATAGATCGGCTTCGAGACCCACATATCGATGTCGCTATTCGCCCCGGGGCCGATTCATTCTCCATAGCCCGGGCCGCTTGTCAAAACCCATGAGGAAAAAGACCCGGCCAGGGGCCGGGTCTTGCCGTGAGGATGCGGGCTTCGCAGACCCTTGGCCTGCGTAGCCGGATCAACGACCGACGCCGAAGATCCCGAGAATGCGCGAGAGAATCGACTCGGACAGGCCGTCGACCGCCAGGTCCGGTTCGTAGTCACCCGCATCGTCGCGGAACCCCTGTACGAACTGCTGCGAATTCCCGTCCATGTCCTGTTCTGTAATTGTGCTTTCGAATACCATCGTCTATCCCTCCGTGAGACAGACCGAATGTACTCCAGCCATATGTTGAATGAAGTGAGGCACCTCACACTGTGACGCGTGAACCCGGATTCTCCCGGCTTATGTGAAATCAGGCCGTGCCGCCCACCGTCAGTTCGTCGATCCTGAGCGTCGGCTGCCCGACTCCCACCGGCACCGACTGACCCTCTTTGCCGCAGGTTCCGACACCGGTATCGAGCTCGAGATCACTGCCGACCATCGAAATCCTGTGCAGCGCTTCGGGACCATCGCCGATCAGCATCGCGCCCTTCACCGGGGCACCGAGCTTGCCGTTCTCGATCAGGTACGCCTCGCTCGCGGAAAACACGAACTTCCCGGACGTGATGTCGACCTGGCCACCACCGAAATTCGGCGCGTAGATCCCTTTGTCGACCGAGGCGACGATCTCTTCGGGATCGTGTTTGCCCGCCAGCATATAGGTATTGGTCATGCGCGGCATCGGCACGTGCGCGAAAGACTCCCGGCGGCCGTTGCCGGTTGGCGCCACTCCCATGAGACGTGCGTTGAGCTTGTCCTGCATGTAGCCGCGCAGGATGCCGTCTTCCACGAGCACGGTGTTCTGGGCCCCGGTTCCCTCGTCGTCGACGGTCAGTGAACCGCGGCGATTCGCGATCGTGCCGTCATCGACGATCGTGCAATGCTCGGACGCGACTTTCTGACCGACCTTGCCGCTGAACGCCGAGACGCCTTTGCGATTGAAGTCGCCCTCGAGCCCGTGCCCCACGGCTTCGTGCAGCAGGATGCCGGGCCAGCCGCTACCGAGCACCACCGGCATCGTGCCCGCGGGCGCGGGCTGCGCCTCGAACTGAACGGCCGCCTGGCGGACGGCTTCGCGCGCGAACTCCATGGGCAGATCGCCATCAGCGATGAAGTAGCCGAGGTCGGACCGCGCGCCGCCGCCTGCGTAGCCCTGCTCGCGCTGGCCGTCCTGCTCGAGGATGACGCTGACATTGAGCCTTACCAGTGGCCTGACGTCCGCCGCCATCGTGCCATCCGATGCCGCGACGAGAACGAGGTCCTGGCTGCTGGCCAAGCTGATGATGACCTGTTCGACGCGCTTGTCGAGTAAACGCGTTGCGGCATCGAGTTCCAGGAGCAATCGTGTCTTTCGCTCGTCGCTGATACTCGTCGTCGGGTCCGAGGACGAATACAGCGCGGTCGCATGCCGACGCTCCCACGCCCGCACACTGTTTTCCTGGCCCTGGCGGACGATCGCACGCGCGGCGCTCGCCGCCGACTGCAGGGCCGGCAGCACAAACTCGTCGGAATACGCGAATCCCGTCTTCTCGCCACTATTGGCGCGCACGCCCACACCCTGGTCGAGGCTGAAACTGCCCTCACGAATGATGCCGTCTTCGAGCGTCCAGCTTTCCTGGCGACTCACCTGGAAGTAGAGGTCGGCGTAGTCAACGCCACCTCGCATGACGGAACCCAGCGTCGTGGACAATTGCTGCTCGGAAAGCCCCGCGGGCTCGAGCACGCGGTGCATGACCGAGTCGAGTGAATTGTTGGCAGTGTCAGTCAATGGCATTCTTTCGGTGGTTGGTTACATCAGTCGACGGTTGGACAGTGCCGGAAACTCGCTGCGCAGACGTGTCGGCAGTGCCGGATCGATGTCGGCGGCAACGACGCAGTTACCGTTGGGCTCTTCGGCGAGGATCCGTCCCCAGGGATCGCAGATGAGCGAATGCCCGTACGTCGAACGCTTGTCGGGGTGCTCGCCATATTGCCCGGGTGCGATCACATATGCCAGATTTTCGATGGCACGCGCACGCTGCAACGTGTGCCAGTGCGCCATGCCCGTCGTCACGGTAAATGCGGCGGGTACCGTGAAAACCGTGGCGCCCTCGTCCACCAGCCGCCGAAACATCTCGGGAAACCGCAGGTCGTAACAGATCGTCAGGCCGACCCGGCCGATCGGCGTGTCGACGGTGACGACATCGTCGCCGGGGAACATCGAATTCGACTCGCGATAGGATTCTTGGCTGTCCACGAGGTCGACGTCGAACAGATGAATTTTGCGATACAAGGCACGCTGCACGCCATCGGCGTCGTAGACCGGACAGGCGCCATAGACTCGCTCTTTACCGATCTCGGGGGACACAAGCGGCATGCTGCCCGCGATGATCCAAATACCGTGCTCTGCCGCCGTTTGCGACAGGAACGCCTGTACCGGACCATCGCCCTCGTGCTCGGCAAACCTCGCCTTGTCCCTGCCTCGCTCCGGCATCAGGGCAAAGTTCTCAGGCAGCACGGCCAGTATGCAGCCATCGGCGGCCGCTTCGGCCAGAAGGCCGCCGGCGAGTTCGAGGTTGGCCGGTACCTCCGGCCCGCTGTTCATTTGAATTGCTGCTACGCGCATATCACTGCCGTTTTTCGACGGGCAAACACCCCGCAAGTTCGCCGAAGCGAACGAAGCCGTCTGAGCTGACCGAGTCGATTTCGGGCTCGTCCCAGGGACCGCTGATGCCGTAGAAGACCTGGCCGACCTCCTGCAACGGTTTCTTGAAGATCTGCGAGAAGATCAGCATGGCCGCGGCACCCGGCGGTCCGCCGACTACCGCGCCGACGATCGGCAGCGTGTTGCCGACCTTGGCACTGATCACCGCGCCCTGTTCGTACAGCTTCGCATCGAGGTCAACCTGGCCGACGATACCGATGTCGGCCGCCGGCCCTTCCATGGACATGTCACAGGTCTTGGCGATACCGTCTTCGACACTGAAGGTACCGGCGATCCGGTCGTAGCGAAAGCCCCTGTTGAACACGTCACGGAAATCGAGCGACAGGCGGCGCGGCAATGCAACGAAACTGACGAGCCCGAGCACGCGTCCCGCGCCGGGTTCGACCTCTTCGAGCGATCCGTTTTCGAGCCGCAGCTGAACCTCACCGTCCAGCACGTCCATGAAGTCCGAACGCGGTCCGCCGGACCAGCTAAGGTCGAAAAGCACACCCATGGACCTGCCGCTGATGCCCTGGGCGAAATCGAGCCGGGAAAGCGTGGTACGCACGTCGGTGCTCGTCAGCGTTGCCGTCAGATAGGTCCGGCTGCCGAGTTCTTCGCTCTCATCGCCAACCCAACGTCCGTTGCCGACGAACTCGAACGAATCGTCTTTCGCGATCAGCGTCTCGGTTTCCAGGCCGGATTCAGTACGGTTGAGCACGGCTTCGACACGCCCGAGGTAGCGGTCGCCGATTGCGAACTCCTCGGCGACGAGCGTGATCGGCGGCAGATTGCGCGGATCAAGCGTGGACACCGACGGCGGCGATACCTCGTCACCGGGCAGACGCAGGCGCTGCGCCTCGATGACCATTGCGCGATCCGACTGGAACTCGTAGGGAACGAACACGGAGCCAACGATGTCGTCCCCTTCGATCTGTACGAGCCAGTCGAGAGCGCTGCGATCGAGCCGCACCTGGTGTCCCTTGAAGTGCTGGCCGACGGCGAACAGGTCGTCGACGACGAGATCGACCGAGCGAATCCGATCGGCCGCGCCGGTCTCCGGATCACCGCTGAGCGACAGGTCCAGCCACTCTTCCAACCGCACGGTCGTCGTGTTTCCCCGGATGTGGAGGCCACGCGTCTCGGCAGGCTCGACGGCCGCTTCGCCGAGCGTCAGTACGCCGCGATCGAAATCCCAGGCCTCGTTCTCGGGCTTGTTGAACGCGAGCTGCCAGGCAATCTGATCGCCGGCCATGCCCGTCGACTCGATGGCGTCGGTGTCAGGAATGAAACGCAAATCGCCGCGCAGCGACAATGGCGTTTCGGCGGGTTTTCCAACCGGGTCGGGCAGCAGCAGCGCGAGGCCCTCGAGGTCCGAGTCGACCTCGACGGTCAGCGGTTGCCGCGGCTCCTGCTTGCCGCGCGGGAACAATATGCGCGCTTCATACGGCGTCGCGCCTTCGATGATGCCGTCCAGCGGCAATCCAAGCTCATTGACGACAGCCTCGGCCGTTGCGAGCCCGGTTGCGCTGGCTACCGTGAACACGCGCGGGTCATCGTTCGGGCCCAGGCGAATATCGATGTCCTGACCGAGGAAGCGCGCACCGAGATTGTCGCTGGTCAACGTGTCGCGCGAGACCTGCACTTCGCCAATCAGGTCTGTGAGCGGCGCAGGGAATCCCTCGATGGCAAGCGAGCCGTTGTTGCTTCGCAAAACGCCGTCGATGGTCGTATCCCGCGCACGCTTGAGGGGCACGGTCAGATCGAACTGGAACGACGCGTCGCCGTCCATGGTCAGGCGATCGAGACTGCCGCCCATCAGACTGTCGAGCGGGCTCTGCAGACCGTACTGACGGAAGGTCTCCAGTGTGCCGGTCGCAAGTGCCTTGATCGTGAGTATGCCCTGGCGCAGATCCGCGATTTCGACGTGGGAATCGACCGCCACGTTGCCGGCCGTGGCGACACGATTGCGCACGGAATAGAGCCGGGTATGGTCGAGCACGATTTCCACGTCGCCGCGCACGATGGCAGGCCACTGCGGCTGGAACTGCATCGTCAGTCCGCGTACCGAACCCTCGACGAGCAGACGCCCGTCGTCACCCTTGAAGAAGTTCCCGTCAACCGGTCCGCGCATACGCAGGGTCCCGCGTGGAATCGAACCGGCCACCAGTGCGTTCTCGAACCAGTTGCGCAGCTTGGGCTTCATGATCCTGAGCGGCAGATACGGGTGCACGCGCGAGATATCGCCGATGCTGTAGGTGCCGTTGAAGTCGATCTCCGGAGCCGGCCGGTCTGCAAAGAAAGACAGTTCGCCGCTGCCGCGCATTTCCATGACAGGAGACGACAGGTAGATACTGTCGGTCGTCAGGCGCGTCAGCTCGTCACTGCTGCGCCAGATGATCATGCCCTGCAACTCGTCGATCGGAATAGCCGTGGTCATGACGGCCGGCAGATCGACCGACATGTCGGGGGAGTCGATCTCGATCCGTCCGCCGCTGAGGTCGCCGCGAACGCGACCCGTGAAGCCGCGCAATCCCGGCCGCTTG
>JANQGP010000174.1 GCA_028277265.1 Woeseiaceae bacterium
GAGCCACAGTCGCGCTAGCCCTTGCGCATGGCCGCAAAGACGAAGTCCTTCGCGTCGTCCAGCAGATCGCGCATGGGAATCTCGCTCAACACGCTGCGATAAGCACAGCCGTCGACGACGTCGATGACCAAAAGCGCAGCTTCTCTCGGATCGAGATCATCCCTGAAGTCGCCGGCCGCCACGCCCCGCTCGATGACAGCTGTTAACGCCGACGCGAGTTCATTGCGGTTGGCTAGAAACAACTCACCGATGTCCGGTTGTCGTATCGCTTCGCTGGAGATCTCGATCGTCAGGATGACGTTGTCCACGGATGCCAGGAAATTGGCATAGGACACGAGGAACTTATCGAATACCTCTGGCGCCGGCGCCTGTTCCGCCAGGCCGGTCAGAATGGGTTCCAGTCCCGCACGCTCCAGGGCAGCAATCTCGACCAGGACGTCGTGTTTGCCGGGAAAGTGGTTGTAGAGGTTGCCGAGGCTTACACCGGCACGTTTTGCGATGTGACGCACGCCCGTCTGGTGGTACCCATTCTCCAGAAAGCACGCGACCGCAGCCTCCAGGATTTTCTCTTTCCGCTTTGCCGCGGCTGCCTGACGGCCGGTGACTGGCGATTTCGACGTTTTCACTGGTTCTCCCATCCAAATGTTGAACGAACGATCGTTCACTGATATATTCTAGGGCAAATGGGAGGCTAGCGCAATCGCGTAGCCGGGTTTACGGGTATTTGGGTGGAGTGACGGAAATGGTAGCGGGTTCGACCAAGGCATCTATCGCAGCAAAGCGCCGCCGGATATGGGCTGGTGTCGCCCTGTTGGCGCTGGTTGCGGTTCTGGTCCTGGTATGGGAGGCAGAGGACACGGCCGATGTAGTGATCTCCGACGCGTCGGTCCCCGCACGGGTCGTCTCCGTTCTGGACGTGGCGCCGGCCGAGTCGGTTACCACCGTAACCGCATTCGCGGAATTGCGATCACGCTGGGATGCGGAAATCCGCTCGGCGGTTCCCGGTCGGATTCTCCGCGTTCACGACGCCGCACTGGCCGGTGGGCGGGTCGAAGCAGGCGCGCGTCTGTTCTCGATCGAAGCCACACAGTACGAAACCGAGGTTGCAGCCGCGGAACTGAACCTGGAGCAAGCGCGACTGGCGCTGTGGCATGCCGAGAACGCGGTGGTGCTGGCGCGCGGCGAGTTCGAGCGGGCCGGCAAGGAACCGCCCAATGAGCTTTCCCTGCGCTTGCCGCAGTTGCGAATCGCGGAGCGATCCGTCGCATCGGCCGAGGCACAGCTTCAGGCGGCACGGCGGCGGCTGGCCGATACCGAGGTCACCGCCCCGTTCTCCGGATTCGTTACCGCGCGAATGGCCAGTCTCGGCCAGACGGTCGTTGCCGGCGAATCGCTGGTCCGTCTGTCCGACGATCAGCGGTTCGAGTCGGTCGTCGAGCTCAATGAGGCAGACTGGACACTGCTCGAGCACCCGATTGCCGGCAAAACGGTCGACCTGTTTCACCGCGATGGAACTGCGCTCGGCCGCGCCCGAATTCGTGGGGGTGGCGGCTTTCTCGATCCGCAGACGCGGCAACGGCGAATCTTCCTCGATATTCAGAACGCTGATACAAACGTCCTTGCCGGAGATTACGTGCGTGTCGTGTTTACCGGGCGCGCAATCGAGAACACGCTGGCAATCCCGGAATCGGCGCTGACCCGGACCGGACATGTCTGGTTCGTCGACAAGGACGATCTGCTCGGTCGTTTCGAACCGCGGATTCTATTCCGGTCGGAGGGGAGGATCACCCTCGCAGCACCGTACGATGCCGAAAGCCTTCGAATCGCGGCGACGCCGCTTGCGTCGTTCCTGCCGGGACAACGTGTCGCGCCGCGACGAATCGGCGATATCGCGGAGGTAACTCAGGCTGCCAGGGCCTCCTCGGACAATCTGTCCAGGCCTGTCGAGGAGCGATAAGCCATGCACGCTTTGACAGCCTGGTTCATCCGCAACCCGGTCGCCGCCAACCTGATGATGGCGTTCATTCTGCTGCTTGGCGTGCAGACGCTGTTCTCGATGCGTATCGAGGGGTTTCCACGCATTCCGCCTGAGACGGTCGAGATCTCGATCGAATACCCCAACGCGACTGCCGAGCAGGTCGACCAGTTGGTCACCCAGAAAATCGAGCAGGCTCTCGAGGGTCTGGACGGTGTGAGAAGCATCTCCTCCCAGTCCTCAAACGGTTTCGCGAGCATCTCGGTTCGCCGGCAGGGGGGCGAGGACCTGCAGGACGTGCTCGACCGCGTACGTCTCCGCGTCGACGGAATACCCGATCTTCCCGATCGAACGCGCCGGCCCGTCATCGAGACATCGGCTTTCGACTTCCCGGCACTGTATGTGAATCTGCATGGAGATTCCGATCCGGCGACGCTGCAGACAGTGGCGCAACGCTTGAAGGAGGAATTGTTGTCGCAGCCCGAGCTCTCGCGACTGAAGATCTGGGGACTGATACCCCGCAACCTCCGGATCGAGATTGATCCGGAGCGCCTGCGCCATTTCGGTCTGACGATCGCCGACGTCACGGACGCAATTCGAGCGAATTCGCTCGACTTTCAGGCCGGCCGGTTGCGCACGGACGGCGGCACCATCCTTCTTCGCGCCGACGATCGTGCGCTGTATGCACCTGACTACGCCGGCCTGCCCATTATCGAGCAGCCCGGCGGCGTCAGCGTATCGCTCGGCGATGTCGCGACGATTGAGGACGGGTTTCTCGAGGGCGAGTACCTGTTTCGACTCAATGGCGAACCCACCGTCGGAATGGAGGTGCTGGTCGGCCAGAAAGAAAACCTGCTCGAGATCAGCCGAGTCGTTCGCGGTGTCGTCGAGGACTTCGAACCGCAGTTGCCGACCAACATCGCCGCCACGGTCTGGGCCGACAGCGCCGAGTACATCGCTGACCGACTGGCTCTGCTGCGCTCGAACGGATTCCAGGGTCTGCTGCTCGTCACGCTGTTGCTCTCGATTTTCCTGAATGCGCGGCTGGCATTCTGGGTGGCGTTGGGTATCCCGATCTCCGTCATGGGCGCCATTGCAGTCTCGGGAACGGAATGGGTGGACTACTCGCTCAACGACGTCACGACCTTCGGGCTCATCATCGCACTGGGCATCCTGGTCGACGACGCCGTCGTGGTCGGCGAAAGCGTGTTCGAGGAGCGGCGCGGCATCAAGGATCCCATCGAGGGTACTGAACGCGGTGTAGAACGCGTGGCTGTCGCCACTGTCTTCGGCGTTTTGACCACCATTGCCGCCTTCTTCCCAATGCTGTTGATCGACAATGCGCTGGGCAAGGTATTGGCCGGTTTCTCGGGGATCGTGATTCTCGCGCTGATCTTCTCCCTGATCGAAAGCAAGCTGATCCTGCCGGCGCATCTTGCCCGTACGCCGCTGGATACCCGGCGAACGAACAGACTGGCGCAACTCTGGGGTGCGCTGCAGGGCACGGCGCAGGCCGGCTTGACGACGTTTCGCGATCGTGTGTACCGGCCCGCGCTCGTAGCGTCGGTGCGCCACCGATACGCCGTTCTGATTCTGTTCATCGCGGCCGCTGCCGGCGGGCTCGGGTTGATGGCGAAGGGCAAGGTCGAGACCGTGTTCTTCCCGGATGTGCCCGGCCAGGTCGTCACCGTCAGTCTCGAAATGGATGCCCGCGCGCCTTTCGCCCTCACCACTGACAATATCGACCGGATCGAGAGCGAAGGCCGGCAACTCAACGAAGAGCTGCGCGTGCGCAACGGTATGGACGTTGCTCCGATTCAGACGTTCTTCACGATCGTCGAAGGCGCGGGGAGTGCCCAACTCTATGCCGAACTGGTGCCGGTCGCGCAGCGACCGGCTGTCTCTGCGCTGGACGTCGTACGGGAATGGCGCGAGCGAGTGGGGCAGGTGGAAGGAGCCACCGAGTTGGAGTTCACGGGCTCCGACGCCCTGGCAGGCGGTTTCCAGATTCGTCTGGTATCGCGAGACAAGGAACTGCTCCGGCAGGCAAGCGCCGAGATCCGGGGTTTCCTGACCTCGCTCGAGGGCGTCTCGAACATACGCGACGATCTCGATGGCGGCCAGCCGGAATTACGGCTTCGCCTCCGGCCCGAGGCGCGAACCCTCGGCTTCACCGCCGAGGCGCTGGCAAGTCAGATCGGCTTTGGCTACGGCGGGTCCGAGGTGTCCCGCGTGCGACGCGATGGAGTGGAGGTACGCGTCGTCGTCCAGAATGCCCTCGCGGCCCGCGACACGATCGGCGACCTGATGAAGACCCACCTTCGCAGCTCGTCAGGTTCCTGGGTCCCGCTTGTCGCCGTCGCTGAGATCGAAGGCACCTATGCGTCCGGCAGCGTGACGCGACGCGACGGCAAGCGCATGAACACCGTGGCCGCGTCGGTCGATCGTCGTGTCGTGGCGCCTGAGGAGGTGGGCCAGGCGGTATTCGAGGGATTGGTTCCCGAGCTCGTCGACAGGTACCCGGGCCTCGAGATCATTGCGGCCGGCGAACTGGAGGAGATGGGCGAAATCCGTGGTGGATTGATCAAGGCGCTAGTACTCGCGGCGGCGCTGATCTACATTCTGATGGCCGTGCCGCTCAAGAGCTATTGGCAGCCCCTCGTGATACTGGCGATCGTGCCGTTTGGCTTCGTGGCCGCGGCGGTCGGCCACATGATCATGGGTGTGACGCTCTCGGTCCTTTCGTTCTTCGGAATGCTCGCCTTGACCGGCGTGATCGTGAATGACAGCCTGGTCATGATCACTCGTTACAACCAGGTCCGAGAAACCGGCGTGGATGTCCCAGGGTCGCTGCACGAGGCCGGTACGGGTCGCTTTCGCGCGATCTTCCTGACGACCGCTACGACAGTCATCGGTCTTACGCCATTGTTGACCGAAACCTCGGAGCAGGCGCAGTACCTTATCCCGGCAGCCGTGTCACTGGCGTTCGGCGAGCTCTTTGGAACGGCGCTGATGCTGATTCTCGTGCCGGTTCTGCTGGCCGTAGGCGAAGACTTGCGCGATCTGTTCAAGGTCGCGCCAGTGACCGCCGCGGCTGCAGACGTATGATGCCGAACGCTCTCGCTCTGACGACCTCTGCACGAAGGACGCACTGGCCCGGCGTTACTCCATCGTCACTTGCTGTATCGGGCTTGCCGTCCACCCGTAACGGACCGCTTTGATTTCGAGCGTGCCCTGTCGCGCCTCGATCGGCTCGACGTAGAGCTGCCATGGCCCGCCATCTTGCCGCCAGGCTATCGATGCTGCGACATCGCTCGTGACACGGACCTTCCCGTTGTCAACGCTCATCGTGGGTCGCGGCGTCTGGCGGAGCTCGCCCTGAGGTGACAGGAAGCGCGCGCGCATCGCCGTCTCCGACTCCTCACTCCAGTCGCCGACGCGCGTCAGCCACCGGTCCATCGCTTCGCGGAGCGTTTCGAGCGTTTGCGCGTGACTAGGAGAAAGCGACAAGTCATTCAACTCGTGGGGATCGTTTGCAAGGTCGTAGAGCCGTTCGGCTCCGACCGGCTCGAACCACAGGGTCTGCTCGGCGGTCAGTTCGCCCGATTCGAACATGTCGCGTATCGATTGCACCATATCGATGTTGTCTCGGTACGCGAGCGTGTGGCCGCCGGGAGTCTCCGGATACCAGCTGCGGATGTACTTGTAGCGCACGTCCCGCACGGTGCGTTGACGGTCGTACACGTCGTCGATCCGGTCTCTCGAGGCGTAGACGTAGTCCCGCCGTTCTCGCAACAGATCCACGCCGTGAAGGTACTCCGGGGCCCGGACGTCGGCCAACGCGAGTATCGTCGGTGCAAGGTCGACGAAGCTGATGAGCCGCTTGTCCGTTTCGGACGCGGGCCAGCCAACCGGCGCAAATCGTGCCGGGATAGACATGATCAGGGGAACCTTGATACCCGAATCGTACAGTTCCCGCTTGGCGCGCGGCAGACCGTCGCCGTGGTCTGTCGTCCAGATCACGATCGTCGAGTCGGCGAGCCCGTCGGCTGCCAGTCGATCGAGGACTTCGCCGACCCTCTGATCCATGTAGTGGATATTGTCGTAGTGCCGCGCGAGGTCGCGGCGCACCGTGGCAATGTCCGGGTAGTAGGGTGGAATGTCGACGTCGTCGGGGCGCGTTATCGAGTCCGGCACGAGGCGGCCGTCTTCGCGCCAGTGCCGGCGTAGGCGGCTCTCATGCGTTTCGGCGAAGTTGATTATTCCGAAGAAGGGTTGCCCCGGTGCACGCCCGCGCCAGTCCGTCGCTTCGCCCTCGGCGCTCCAGATTGTGAACGGGCCGGTATTCGCAAACACGTCGCTGAACTGGTAGTCGAGCTTCCAGTCGGTGAACGTGAAGTACCCGGACGCCCGCAGCAGTTCCGGAAACGCTTTCACGTGCGGCGGAGGGACTGCAAGGTAGCCGTTTGCGGGCGCGCGCATGTGTTGTCCGCCGATGGAGATCTGGTGCATGCCGGTAATAAGGGCGGCCCGGCTCGGTGCGCATACGCCGGCGGTTGTGAATGCGTTGGTGAACCGAACGCCGCGGCGCGCCAGGCTGTCAATGTTGGGCGTTTGTGCGACCGGGTCGCCGTAGCTGCCGATTCGCGGACCAAGGTCTTCGGCGATGAGCAACAGGATGTTCGGCCGCTCCTCAGCCGGACCCGACGTGCACGCGCAAAGACAGGCCAGAAGCAGGATTCGCCCGATCATCGCGTGCCTTCCTCACCGAACAACTCGGAGCGGATCTTCTGGTGCAGAGCGGCGGTCAACGGGTAGCGCAGGACAATTAGCAGGCACAGGAGCAACAGTGACGCCGGAACGAGCGTCATACCCGCCTTGATCGTCGTCACGGTCAACGTAGATTGTTCCGCGTCCGCAACGAAGCCCACGGCGGCGAGGGCGCCTCCGAGTAGCCATCCCGCGATGCCTATCGACATCTTCTGCGCAAACGATGCGATCCCGAAGAATACGGATTCAGCCCGAAAACCACTGCGCCACTGGCCGTACTCGATCGTGTCCGGGAGCATCGACCAGAAGAGAATGCCCATCGCAGCGAAAGCAACGGACATCGGAAACAGCAACGCGACGAAACCAGGTAATGAAACAGGCGTCGACATGAACATCGTGCCTGCGGCGACGGCCATCAGCAGCGTGGAGTATTTCCATGCTGCGCGGCGACCCCATCGATGCGCAACGAATGACCACAGCGGCGTGGCCAGCATGGCGGTCAACCCGTGCGCGAAAAGCACGATATGCTGCTGGTCATGGGCGCCGAGCCCGTACTTGACGAAGTAGACGAGACACTTCTGCATGAGGGCGGCTGCGGCCGCAAACAGCGGGATCATCGCCAGCAGGTACAGGAACGCCGTGTTGCGGCGGAGTATCACGAAGAGATCACGAATTCGATACTCACGCGTTGGTCCGACACCGTCCAGCTCCGCGTCCGGAGGTTCGCGCGTCGACAGGAAGCACACGAGGTGAATGACGACCGCAATCGAGCCTGCGAGTATCGCCATTTGCAGAAAGCCGCTGCGCTCATCGCCGCTGCCAAGTATTCGCACGAGCGGAAACGCCGCGCTGCTGATGACGAGCGAACCGGCGGTCGCGGCAATCATCCGTGCGCTGGCGAGCGTCGTGCGGTCATAGCTGCGCTGACTGATCCGTGCCGAGAGCGCCGAGTACGGAACGCCGACGATCGTGTAAGCCGTGCGGAACACGAGATGACTCGCCAGCAGCGCCGCCGCAAGCGCCGCGTCACGCAACGGCGGCACCCAGAACAACAGCATGAAGGAAAACGCGAGCGGCACGGAACCGAACAGCAGGAATGGCCGATAGCGGCCCCAGCGCGACCGGTTGTGACCGACGATGTAGCCCACGGTCGGGTCGGAGATCGCATCCCAGGCCGTGCCGGCGAAGAACACGAAGCCGGCTACCGCCGGCGGCAATCCGGCGACATCCGTGTACCAGTACAGCAGGAAATAGGACAGGGCGCCCCAGTAGAGATTCATGGCGAAGTCGCCGATGCCGTAGCCTGCGACGGTCCTTCTGCTGAGTTCGTTCGTGGACGACGCCAAGGCAGTCGGTCAATCTGTGTCGGGAGCCGGTACTTCGCCAGTCGAGCGGCGTTTCACAAGCGTGGCCGGTATTTCCGTCACGGCTTCAACGTCTTTGCCCTTGATACGGTCGAGCAGATTCGCGGTGATCCGGGAGCCCATCTCGCGAATCGGCTGGTGAATCGTCGTCAAACCCGGCCAGATGTGACGCGCGATCAGGGTGTCATCGAAGCCGGCGACGCTGAGATCGTCGGGGATTCTGAGACCCATCTCGTGTGCCTCGAAAATCACAGCCGAGGCCATGTCGTCATTCGCGGCGAATATCGCGGTCGGCCGCGGTTCCAGCGTCAGCAGTTCCCTGGCCGATTCGAACGCGCTTTCGAACGTGTTGAGACCCGGGCGAACCGTCAACGCACACGGTTCGCCGGTCCAGTTGCGAATACTGTCCTGAGCGCCTGTCAGGCGCTCGCCCATCGCCAGGTGGTCCGGATGCCCGCTGATGAAGCCGATGTTGCGGTGGCCCAGCTCGAGCAGGTAATCGATCATTTCGCGGCCAGCTGCACGATCCGTCGTAGTGACATCGAGCATGCCG
Organism: Woeseiaceae bacterium; assembly: GCA_028277265.1. GTDB lineage: Bacteria > Pseudomonadota > Gammaproteobacteria > Steroidobacterales > Woeseiaceae > UBA1847. The sequence continues at coordinate 8,663 of JANQGP010000174.1, forward strand.
CGACGACTGGTGCCAGGCAGTACCCGGCCATAGGGTACCCCTTCTTCGTCAAGCGCAACCAACAGCTGATCGTTGTCGGTCATGGGCGGCATCAGCAGCAGCCCGTCGAGGCGTTCGCGCTCGATGAATTCGAGCAGGGACAGCAGCATTCGCGAGCCCTTTTCCTCGGTTTCGAACAGCACGAGTTGATAGCCGTGTTCCTGACAGACGCGGCGAATGCCCTCCACGAGGCTGATTACGAAGTACGAAGAAGGAAACTCGTAGGCAAACGCGACATGGTAGGACTTACCCGACCGCAGGCTCCGTGCCTGACGGTCAGGTTCGTAATTCAATTGCGCAATGACCTTTTCGACCCGCTTGCGCAACTCATTGCTGACGTTGCTTTCGCGGTTGAAGACTCTCGAGACGGTCTTTCTCGAGACGCCGGCGTGCCTGGCAACGTCGCCGATAGTTACCCTGCGCATCTAGGGCACTCCGGTCTCAGGCACCTTGAACTGCCGGCGCAGTGACTGAAGTTCATTGCGCATCGCTGCGATCGTGTCTCTATAGGCCGGGTCATCGATTCGATTATGCAACTCGGCCGGATCGGTCTCAAGATCGAAGAACTCCCACGTATCGACGTCGTCGTAGAAGTGAATCAACTTGTAGCGCTCGTTCCTGATGCCGTAGTGCGCCTTGACCATGTGAAAGCCCGGGTACTCGTAATAGTGATAGTAAATCGAGTCGCGCCAGTCATCAGGTGTATCTCCGTCCATTATTCCGGTCAGGGAGCTGCCCTGGATATCGTCCGGAACTTCGAGTCCGGCCAGCTCGAGAAAGGTCGGAGCATAGTCGGTGTTCAATACCATTGCGTGACTGACGGAACCGCCGCGGACCCGGCCGGGCCAGCGGATCAGCATCGGCGTGCGCAGCGACTCTTCGTACATGAAGCGCTTGTCGAACCAGCCGTGTTCGCCCAGGTAGAACCCCTGGTCGGACGTGTAGACGACCAGCGTATTCTCTGCCAACCCTGCGTCGTCGAGATAGTCGAGAACGGCGCCGACGCTGTCGTCGACGGCTGCGATCGTTGCAAGGTAGTCCTGCAGGTAGCGTTGGTACTTCCACAGCGCCATTTCCCGCTCATCGAAATCGGCGGCGTTCATGGCGTCGTTGCGTTCCTGGTAAGCGGCATCCCACTCGTCCCGCTGCTCCGGGCTCAGCCGTTCTATCAGGTGCTTCCAGGGGTCGTAGCGCCACTCTGTCGATCCGACTCCCGTCGTCATCTTCAGATCGTGGCCTTCGTACATGTGCTGATAGATGTTCATCTCCTGCTCAGCCGCGGCACGGCGTCCTTCGTAATCGTCGAAGTAGGTATCCGGAACAGGAAACTCGGTATCCGCAAAGATCCGCGTATGTCTTGGCGCCGGCATCCAGTTGCGGTGCGGTGCCTTGTGGTTCATGAACAGGACGAACGGCTTGTCCGGGTCACGCCGGTTGTCCAGCCAATCGAGCGTGAACCCGGTCACGAGGTCGGAGGCGTAGCCTTCGTGGCGCTGCATTCCGTCCTCGGTAATGAAGTCCGGGTTGTAGTACTCGCCCTGGTCGTTGAAGATCTTCCAGTAGTCGAAGTTCAGCCCCTCGGGCGTCCTGCCCAGATGCCACTTGCCGATCATCGCAGTCTGGTATCCGGCCTCTTTCAGAACGCGCGGCCAGGTCGGCTGGGTACCGTCAAACGTGTCACCGTTTCGCGTGAAGCCATTGATGTGGCTGTATTTGCCCGTCAACATCGTCGAGCGGCTCGGGCCGCACAGCGAATTGGTAACGAACGCGTTTTGAAAGACCATTCCTTCATCAGCAATTCGGTCGATATTGGGGGTCGGCGCCTGTTGCGTTATCGGGTGTCCGTACGCGCCTACTGCCTGAACGGCGTGATCATCGGACATGATGAACACGATGTTCGGCCTGGCCGCTTGCTCGGTCTGTGCCGTCGGTCCCGGGCCGTCCAGACTACCGCAAGCCGTGGTAATCAGAACCGTGGAAACGGCAAGATACCGGCGACCGCGGTTCATCGAGTTGCCTTTGCCAGGTTGCCGTTCGAGTCGCCGGTCAATTCGAAGGCCGCCTCTTTCGTATCGGCCGATGACGTGCCGATGTAGAGTCGGAACTCGCCGGGCTCCGCGCCAAAGCTCATGTCGGATCGGTAGAACGCAAGGTCGGCGTCGGTGAGCCTGAAGGTCACTTCTTTGCTTTCCCCCGTTTCGAGAAAGATCTTCTCGAATCCCTTCAGTTCCCTGACGGGTCGAGTGACAGACCCAACAAGATCCTGGACGTAGAGTTGCACGACTTCTTCGCCGTCGTACTCGCCCGTGTTCGTGACCGTAACGGTTGCAGTCAGCGCTTCCCCGAATCCGATCTCCCGTCGATCAATCTCGATCTCCGAGAAGTCGAACGTGGTGTAACTCAGGCCGTAACCGAACGGGTAGAGCGGCTCGTTGGGTGTGTTCAGGTACCGCGAGAGGTACTTCTGGCCGTGCCGTTCCGGCGTGTAGGGTCTCCCGGTGTTCTTCGCACTATAAAAGATGGGGACTTGCCCGACGTTGCGCGGGAACGTAACCGGCAGCTTGCCCGACGGGTTGTAGTCGCCGAACAACACGTCGGCAATTGCATGTCCGCCCATCGTGCCCGGGTACCAGGTTTCGAGAATCGCATCGAGATTGGCATCCGCCCATTCCAGCGCAAGCGGCCGGCCGTTCATCAGGACGAGGACGATCGGTTTGCCCGTCTTTTCGAGTTCGTGCAACAGCGCATTCTGGTTGCCGGGCATCTGCAACGAGGTACGGCTTGCGGCCTCGCCGGTCATGTCCCAGCGTTCACCCATCGCCGCAATGATTACGTCGGCCTTGCCGGCGGCGTCCAGTGCATCCGCGAATCCTGACGTGTCGTCAGCGCTGCCGAACTCGTAGCCCGCGCCGCGCGCGTAATGAATCGCCACATCGTCGCCGACCTTCGCGCGCAGTCCTTCCAGGAGCGTAACCGGTTTTTCCTTGCGGTCGCCGGCGGCTGCCCAGCTGCCGATCATGTCGGCCTTGCTGTCCGCGAGCGGGCCGACTACGGCAATCGACCTGATGTCGTCGGACAGCGGCAGCGTCTGCGATTCGTTCTTCAACAGCACCATCGACTTACGTGCCATGTCACGCGCCGCCTCGAGGTGTTCGGCTTTGTAGATCGTCGCAGTTTGACGGTCCGTATCGGAATAGCGGTACGGATCGTCGAACAGCCCGAGACGCCATTTCATTTCGAGGACACGGCGGGCGGCTTTGTCCACCTGAGCTTCGGACACGCGCCCCTCGCTGACGAGCGAGTGCAAGTGGTCCATGAACACTGCACCTTGCAGGTCTACGTCCACGCCGACATTGATTGCCAATTCGCTCGCGTGTGCGTCGTCACGCGCGAAGCCGTGCTCCACCATCTCGTTGATCGACTCGTAGTCGGATACGACGAACCCCCCGAATCCCCATTCGCCGCGCAGGATGTCTTCGAGCAGATAGGCACTGCCGGAAACGGGCACGCCGTTGAGTTCGTTGAACGCGGTCATCACCGAGGCGGCACCCGCGTCAATCGCTGCCTTGAACGGCGGCAGATAGGTGCTGCGCAGCTCCCGGTCCGACATGTTCGTCGTGTGGTAGTCACGCCCGGCCTGCGCCGCGCCATAGGCCGCGAAGTGTTTCACCGTTGCCAGGACAGTATCCACCGCCCGCAGGTCGTCACCCTGGAATCCGCGGACGCGGGCCGCCGCGATCAGTGATCCCAGGTAAGGGTCCTCACCCGAGCCTTCCGAGATCCGGCCCCATCTCGGATCGCGTGCGACGTCGACCATCGGTGCGAAGGTCCAGTGAATACCTTCTGCGGACGCCTCGGTGGCCGCGATGCGCGCACTGTTCTCGATCGCATCGATATCCCAGGTTGCTGCCTCGCCGAGCGAGATCGGAAAGATCGTGCGGTGTCCGTGAATGACGTCGTAGCCGAACATCAGCGGGATGCCCAACCGCGTCTCCTCGACCGCAATCTTTTGAAGCGACCGGGTGAACTCCGCGGTATACCCGTTGAATATGGCACCCACGCTTCCCGCCTCGATGTTCTCTCGGTAATCGTCGCGTATCGAAGGACCGGTCACGGACCAGTTGCTGGAGAAGAGGGCGAGTTGCCCGATCTTTTCCTCCAGCGTCATGCGGCCGAGCAGTTCGTCCACGAATACCCGCATTTCTGCAGGCCCGGACTCGCCGGTGCCGGTCCCGGTATCGGCACCTGTCCTGGTATCGGAACCGCAAGCGATGGCCATGAAGGCTGCAAGCAGCCCAAGCGCAATCGGTGCGACCGGACGGGACCTTGTTGTTTTCGTGCTCGATTGTGTCATCTGAAACTCTCTCCGGCTGATGCCGTCGGCAGGGGCGGACTTCGATATTGCCGTTCGCGCCGTGGGCGCGCAACGCCTCGATCGAACTTTAGACATCGATGTCACAAAAAGCAATAAGCAAGTAATATCGGTAGATACAGTATTGTAATCGATGTCACCATCAGCTACGATCCAAGAACTGGAAAAGTGCGCGCTGACCGGCCGGGTCCCGGGCGACGTCGGTTGCATCGATTCCGGTGTTTGTATTCGAACAATGAGGGGAGAAAGCGTCATGAAACCCACCTTTCATCGACAAGTCGCGGCTATCCGCCGCCTTTTCGGCGGCTCGATTGCCGTGGTTGCGGCCGCCTTGCTGGTTCTTCCGGTAACGGAAACGGCGCTTGCGCAGGAAAGCGGCGCGACCCTGCGCGGCACCGTGGCTTCGCAGGATGCCGCGGGCGCTGGCGTTGAAGTCACGGTCCGTGACGTCGAGCGCGGCTATACGAATTCGACGCGCACACGTGCCGACGGATCCTACATCTTCGTCAACCTCAAGCCCGGCACCTACGACGTGATCGTTGGCGGCAGCTCCGAACGTGTGACGCTGTTGGTCGGTCAGACGGCAGGTCTCGACTTCGAAATTGCCGATCGTGCTGAAACCGAAGCCATCGAGGAGATCATCGTCGTGGGCACGAGGATCGTGCGCTTTTCGGGCGGTGAAATCGGCACCAACATTACGCCCGAGATGCTCGAGCGATTGCCGCAGACCGACCGCAATTTCCTCGCGTTCGCCGACCTTGCGCCCGGTGTGCAGGTCAACCAGGGTGCCGGCGGCGAGGTGCACATCCGCGGCGGCGCGCAAAACATCAACAAAGTAAACGTCTTTCTCGATGGCGTGAGCCAGAAGGACTACGTCCTGAAGGGCGGAATCACGGGTCAGGACACGAGCCGCGGTAACCCGTTCCCGCAGTCGGCCGTTGGCGAGTACAAGGTGATCACGCAAAACTACAAAGCCGAGTACGAGCACGTCAGCAGCGCCGTGATAACGGCGGTCACCAAATCCGGCACGAACGACTTCAGCGCCGACATTTTCTTCGACATGACGGACGAGGACCTGCGCGAATCCGAGCCCAACGAGACGGACGGCAAGACGGCGTCATCCACCGAACAGTACGGCGCGACCTTCTCCGGCCCGATCATTCGCGACCGGCTGCACTTCCTCGTCGCCTACGAACGCAAGGACTTCGAAACGCCGCGAGACGTGACGGGTGGCAACGCAATCGGCAACGTTACGTTGACGCCGGAGTACGAAGCGCTGCTCGGACGTTTCCCCGGTACGTTCGAAGAGGACCTCTTTTTCGGCAAGCTCGACTGGTGGATCAACGACGAGCATTCGATCGAGTTCAGCTACAAGTATCGTGACGAAGTCGGCTTCAACTTCGGCGGCAACCGGGTGGAAAGCAATGCGGGTACCGCGGTCGTCGAAGAAGAACGCTTCAGCTTCAGACACACGTTTGCGCGCGACGACTTCCAGAACGAACTGCGACTGTCGACGGAAGACGTCTTCTGGGCGCAGCAGCCGGCGAGTTTCTCGAATGCGCAGATTCTGGAACTGGCGACCCGAAACCGCATCCTGCAGGTCGGCGGCAATGCCGGTTATCAGACCAAGGGACAGGACGGCTGGACCCTCGGCAATGACTTCACCTGGTTCGGCATCGAGGACCATGTCATCAAGGTGGGCGTACGCTACTCGCAGATCGATCTCAACA